>JALWNJ010000321.1 GCA_026995955.1 Gammaproteobacteria bacterium | reverse complement strand
CGCAATTTCGCCCTGGTCACCGGTGCCGAGGCCAGTTACCAGATGACTTCCGGCAGCAATGACACACGCAAGGTGGAGAACGACTGGGCGACCCTGCTCGGCCGCATCTCCGGGCATCTGCGCCTGGGCAATGTCCGGCTCAGCCTCGGCGCCAACTACCAGCTCGTTTCCGGCACCGAGCGCCTCAGCGGAGACATCAACCGCACCCGCCATTTCAATGCCGACAAGGGTCCCTCGGCCACGGCGGGCATCGACCTGCTGGTGGGCGGTGGCAGCATCGGCATCCATGGCGAGACCGGCGCCCGCAACAGCTACGCCATCACCTTCTCGCGCGCCTTCTGAGGCAACCGCGCTCCCGCGCCGCCCCAACCCGCTTCAGCGTCCCTGCCCGGGCCGCGGATGCGGCCGGGCGGCGCCCTGCCCGGCCCGGTCATGGACGCGTTCACGGCTTTTCCAGCGTTCGCTGTCACGCTGGCGCAGCACGCCCTGCGCCCTGGCCTTGCGCCATTGCTGCCGGATCTGGCGCCGGCGCTCCGGTGGCAGGCTGCGGTACCACTGGCGCAGCCGGCGCAGCCGGGCGCGCCGCTCAGGCGGCAACTGGCGAAAGCGGCGATAGCGCTCGCGAATGCGATGCCGCTGTTCCGGCGTGAGCCGTTTCCAGCGCTTCAGGTTGCGCCGGGCACGCTGGCGCTGCTCCGGTGTCATCTTCTGCCAGCGCTGGGCCCCCCGGTGCAGGCGCGCGCGCCTTTCCTCGGGCAGCGCCGCCCACTGCTCGCGGGTGAGCCCCAGCAACTGGCGCTCCTCCGGCGCCAGGTCGTCCCAGGACAGCCCTTCGGCCAGGGCCGCACCGGCCCAGGTCGACAGCAGCAGCATCAACAGTATCGGCAAGGCACGCATCATCGATCCTCCTCCGCCCCGTCTGAGGCCCATGACCCGTCCCGGCCGGCATGGCCCGGCCCGTCTTCGGCCGGATCGCCCAGCCATTCCATGGGGTCTTCCCAGCCCGCCTCCTGCAGATCGCCCTCCCACTGCCCCAGGTACTCGAGCAGGGCCAGATCCGGCGCCCCGCCGCCGGGATCGCCAGCGTCCGGGCCCGATCGCGCAACAGCGGGCGCAAGGGCAAGCACGAGACCGATCAGGGCCAGGCGCGTCATGTCCGTCCCGGCTCCGGCTCGTTCCGGTTCGGATCGGACTCGTCCAGCCACAGATAGAAGTCCAGGTCCTGGTACAGCTCGAGATCGTCGCTGCTGGCCAGCACCTCCAGATCCTCCACCGCCTCCGGCGCCAGCCGGCCGGCCTGCTGCTGCCACACCAGGGCCACCGCCAGCAGCAGCACCGCCGCCAGCGCCACGGCCCAGCGCGGGCGAGGCGTGGTTGCAACGGGACGCCGGGCCCGTGCCAGGGCCTGCGCCCGCGCCTGGCGCAGGCGCGACCGGGTGGCCCCATCCAGCGTCTCGGCACGCGCATCGAGCGCCGCGCGCGCCCGTTGTTGCAGACTTTCGTCGTCGATCATGATTCCAGCTCCGCCCTCAGGGTCTGCATCGCCCGTGACAGATGGGTCTTGACGCTGCCCGTGGAACAGCCCATGGCCCGGGCCGTCTGCTCCGTGTCCAGCCCCTCCCAAACCCGCAGCAGGAAGGCCTGCTGCTGGCGGGGCGGCAGCCGCTCCAGCGCGGCCAGGAGGCGCGCCTGGTCATCCTCGCCCATCAGCACCTCCTCCGGCAACCGGCCGTTCGGATCGGCCACCCGCTGGATCGGGTCGGGGGCCTCTGCCGTGTCGTCCGCGCCCGCCCACAGCCGCATCCACCAGCGACCACGCCGGGCCCGCCTGCGGTGCCAGTCACGGATGCGGTTCTGCAGGATGCGATGGAACAGCGCCGGCCAGGAGGCGCGCGGCCTGTCGCCATAATGGCGGGCAAAGGCCAGCATCGCGTCCTGTACGATGTCCAGCGCCTCCTCGCGGTCATGGGTGGCCAGTTCCGCCATCACCAGCGCCCGGCGTTCGATGTCGGCAAGAAATTGCTCCATGGCAACCGCAGCGTAGCATGCCCTCCGGATCCGTACGCGGGACCGGCCCGCCCCATTCATTCCCCACAAAACGCGCCACGGCGCGAATGGTTGACAGGGCCGGGTATAATGATGGCCATTCCCGCATCCACGGAATCCATCGAGACACAATGGCCCAGTACATCTACACCATGAACCGGGTGGGCAAGGTCGTCCCCCCGAAGAAGGAAATCCTCAAGGACATCTCGCTCAACTTCTTCCCCGGCGCCAAGATCGGCGTGCTCGGCTACAACGGCGCCGGCAAGTCCACCCTGCTGCGCATCATGGCCGGGGTGGACACCGACTACATCGGCGAGGCGCGCCCGATGCCGGGCATCAAGATCGGCTACCTGCCGCAGGAGCCGGAGCTGGACCCGTCCAAGGACGTGCGCGGCAATGTCGAGGACGGCCTGAAGGAGGTCAAGGAGGCCATGGCGCGGCTGGAGGAGGTCTATGCCGCCTATGCCGAACCCGATGCCGACTTCGATGCCCTGGCCGCCGAGCAGGCGCGGCTGGAGAACATCATCCAGGCCGCCGACGCCCACAACCTCGACCACAAGCTCGAGGTGGCCGCCGATGCCCTGCGCCTGCCGCCCTGGGATGCCGATGTGACGAAACTCTCCGGCGGCGAGAAGCGCCGCGTGGCGCTGTGTCGGCTGCTGCTCTCGGCGCCGGACATGCTGATCCTCGACGAGCCCACCAACCACCTCGACGCCGAGTCCGTGGCCTGGCTGGAGCAGTACCTGCACGACTTCCCGGGCAC
>JALWNJ010000320.1 GCA_026995955.1 Gammaproteobacteria bacterium | reverse complement strand
CGGCAATGCCGGTTGGCGCGGATGAGGCCGCCCTCGGAGCGTGGCAGATCAGTGTCGTCGAGCCAGGCCGGGCCGGTCATGCCGGGCATGAAGAGGATCAGGTCGGCCGGGATCTCGCCGCCCTCGGTCTTCACTCGATCGGCCTCGAAACCGGTGAGCTTGTGGCCGAGGTGGGTCTCGATGCCGCGTTTCTCCATCTCGCGCATCAGGCCCTGCACGGCCTTCGGGCCGAGTCGCTTGCCCGGCTCCGGTGCCGGGTTGAAGAACACCAGCCGGAAGCGGTCGCGCCGACCCTCGCGGCGCAGCTGGGTATCGAGCCCGAACAGCAGCTCGAACATCGGCCCGCCGCGCATGGCCGAGGGCTCCTTCGGGTTGCCGCCGAAGCCGACGGCGATGGTGCCACCGTCGAGTTCGCGCAGGCGGTCGCGGATGCGTTCGGCGGCCGGGATGCCCTCGCAGATAGCGATGCTGTGTTCGATGCCGGGCAGCTTGCGCAGGAAGCGCCCGCCGCTGGCGATGATGAGGCCGTCGTTCTCGACCGTGCCCTGGTCGGTGCGCACCACGCGGCCACCCTGCTCGATGCCGGTGACGCGGGCGGCGTGATGGGCCACGCCCATGCGGCGGAAGAAGGGGGCCAGATCGATCTCCAGATCCTCGGCCCGGCGCAGGCCGGAGGGAATCCAGATCAGGCTGGGCAGGTAGACGAACTCGGCGGCGGGGGAGATGACCGTGAGCTCGAGTTCGGGTGCCAGCCGGCGCAGCTGGCGTACGGCGGTGAGGGCGGCAAAGCCCGATCCGATGATGCTGATGCGGTGCATGATGAACGCTCCGGAAAACCCGTGCCTGAGCATAACAGGGTTTGGGGCCGGGCCGCGTGACATTTCTCAAGGCCGCCGCGGGCTGGAAGTCGCAGGCCGGTACGGGCATCATTCCCTGCACCGGGGCGGAAAAGGGATCCCATCATGTCTCAAGGCAATCCTGGCCTGCCGGGACGGCTGATGGCACGGCTGATCGACTGGTTGCAGCCGACAGGACGGCGCGCTGCGGGCCTGGCGCTGTTCATCGCCCTCATGATCGTCGGCGTGGCCCTGCTGGTGTGGCAGACCGGGGGCATCAAGTATGTCTATGCGCATTCCATGTACCTGCCCATCCTGCTGGCGGCGCTGTTCTTCGGCTGGCGCGGCGGGTTGCTGGCGGCGCTGGCCGGCGGGCTGGCGCTGGGGCCGTGGATGCCCATCGATACCGCCAGCGGCGAGATGCAGCAGACCGTCAACTGGCTCTACCGCATGGGCTTCTTCCTGCTCATCGGCGGCGTGGCGGGGGCGGCGACCGGTCTGCTGCACCGCCAGATCCGCTGGCAACGGTGGCTGCTGCGCCACAACCCGCTCACCGGCCTGCCCAACCAGGCCGCCCTGCTCGATCGTCTGCGCGAGTTGCAGGACCGCAACACCTGTCTGCTGGTGATCGAGATCGACAACATCCTGGAGATCTCCAACACCCTGGGCTACCAAGCGGTGGAGGAGGTGATCCTGGCGGTGGTGGCACGGCTGCGCGGCATGCAGGTGGAGGGCACCGAGCTGTTCCACTACCACCCGGAGCGGCTGGCCATCCTGCTTGCCTGCGACGACGGCGGCGAGGCACGCCGCTACGCCCACCAGGTGCACGAGCTGCTGTCGGACAGCGTGCAGGTGGAGGACATCCCGGTGTACATCGACACCTATCTGGGGGTCATCACCAACGACGGCAGCATCAACCGCACCGAGGACATCGTCAAGAAGGCCGACATCGCCATGGCCCGGGCGCAGGAGCTGGCGCAGCCCTTCGTGGTGTACGACGAGCAGATCGACGAGACCAGCACCGAGATGGTGTCGCTGCTGGGCAGCATGCTGCAGGCGATCAATGCCGGGCAGTTCCGTCTCTTCTACCAGCCCAAGGTGGCGCTGGCGGAAGGCCGTACCGCCGGGGTCGAGGCGCTGGTGCGCTGGGAGCACCCGGAGCTGGGGCTGGTGCCGCCGGACCGATTCCTGCCGGCGGCCGAGCGCACCGAACTCATCAATACCCTGACGCTGTGGGTAGTGGGCGAGGCCTGCCGCGCCCTGTCCGGCTGGACGGCGCGCGGCTGGCGGCCGCGGGTGGCGGTCAACCTGTCGGTGCGCAACCTCGCCGCCCCCGGTTTCTTCGAGTCGCTGTCGGCCATCGTCGAGGAGCACGGCATCGCTCCGGAACTGCTCGAGATCGAGGTCACCGAGTCGGGGCTGATGACCGACCCCGACGAGGCCCTGCGCGTGCTCGACCGCATCCGCGAACGCGGCCATCCCATCGCCATCGACGACTTCGGCACCGGCTATTCCTCGCTCGCCTATCTGAGTCGGTTGCCGGCCAATGCGGTCAAGATCGACCAAGCCTTCATTCGCAACCTGGGCTACAACGAGAAGCTGCGCACCATCGTCGAGCACACGCTGGCGCTGGCGCGGGGACTGGGCTTCGAGACCGTGGCCGAGGGCGTGGAGAGCGACGAGATCGCGGCCCATCTGCAGCGCATGGGCTGCGACATCGGCCAGGGCTACTACTTCGGCAAGCCGATGGACGAGGAGGCCATCGCCCACTTCTTCGCGGCCAGCCGCTGGCCGGTCGTCGGTGTCGGCGACTGAGCAGGCCGGCCCGCGCCGCGAGGACGCGGGCCGGGCGGGTTCAGAACACGATCTGCATCATCACCATCATCACCACGATGAATAGCACCGTCATGATGCCGCCGGCCTTCATGAAGTCCGGCACGCGGTAGCCGCCGGGGCCCATGATGAGCGCGTTCACT
>JALWNJ010000319.1 GCA_026995955.1 Gammaproteobacteria bacterium | reverse complement strand
GCATTCCAGCAGCAGGCCGTCCAGCTCACGCAGCATCTCCACCACATGGCCGGTGATGCTGCCGGTGTCGGTCAGCAGGCCGAGTCGGTGCTGCCCGTCGTCGAACACGAACTGAACCGGCTCGGCGGCATCGTGCGGTACCGTGAACGGCTGGATGCGAAGATCGCCGATCCGCCACTGGTCGTGGCCGTGGATGAGTTCCACCCGGGGCAGATCGTCGTCCTGGCAGGCGCGCAGGGTGCCCGCCGTAAGCCAGACCGGCAACCCATGGCGACGCGCCAGCACCGGCACGCCGCGGATGTGGTCGGCGTGCTCGTGGGTAACGAGAATGGCATCCAGACTGGCCGGCTCGATGCCCAGCCGCTCCAGCCGGCGCTCGGCCTCACGCGCGGAAAAGCCGCAATCGACCAGCAGCCGCACGCCGCCAGCCTCGACGACCAGGGCATTGCCCTTGCTGCCGCTGCCCAGCGAGGCGACGCGCACGGCTCAGAACTGCTCGCGGACGATGTCCAGGGCCTCGCGGGACTTGTCGGAGGTCAGCCGGCGGCCCTCCTTGTCGTGCAGGGTGATGTAGATGGCACCATTGTCGCCGCGGTGGACATGTACCTGGTACTGTTCCTCGAAGGTCAGCGGGCCACCCTTGCCGAACAGGCGGCTGAAGAAGCCCTGATCCCTTTCGTTGCCAAGGAAGGTGACATAATAGATGCCCTTGGCACGATCCTCGTCATCGACCACCAGGCCGCTGCGGTCCAGGAACACGCCCAGACGCCGCCACACGGTATCGAAATCGCCCTGCACCCGAAGCGCGGGGCCGCCGTCGTAATCGGCGAGGGTGGCGGGCGGTGCGGCGGATACGGCCTTCGCGGCGGCCAGGGCCTGGGCTTTGGTGGTATCGCCCTCCTTGCGGTCACCCAGGAACAGCATCAGGTCGGTCAGCATCTCGGCCTCGAGTGCCGGATCGCTGGGTCGTGACTGCCACACCGTGGTGCTCTCCTGGGGCACCTCCTCTGCGCCGCGGTGGGTGACGAAGATGGCGGTGTAGCCGTCACCGTCGTCGTGCAGGCGGAAGATGAACTTGTCGCGCAGGCCCGAATCCTTGATCGCACCGAGGAAGCCGGTGCCCTTTTCGAACATGCCGCGGATGCCCCCTTCTTCCACGCCGAGACGGCGTTCGGCCCAGTGGGTCTCGATCACGCCCTTGCGCGGTTCCTGGCGGCGGATGCGCAGCCCCTGGGCCTCGATGAACTGCCTGATGCGTCCCCAGAGCTGTTCCGGCGTGGCCTTGACGCGCAGCCACAGCACCCCGCCATCGCGCTCCAGTTTCATGTCGCGGAAGTCGGGCAGCACCTCCTGCTCGGGAGGCGGTGCCTTGTGACCACCGGCCACAGTACCCTGCGCACCCAGGGCACGGGCGGAGACGCTCCGGTCTTCGGGCAACAGGTAGGCATCGTCGGCCTGCGGGGGTGAAAGATCCGGCGGCAGCTCCAGCAGGGCCGTGCTGTCGGCCGACTTGTAGGCCGGCTCGTCCTTGCTGCCCCCGAACAGGGAGCAGCCGGACAGCAGGAGGATCAGGGTCGGGACGAGAAAGCGGGCGACAGCGGACAGGCGCTTCATGCGGTTGGCTTCCGAATGGGGGAACGGTATGGGGTCAGACATCGATGCCGGCGGCGCGCATGGCCTCGCGCACCGGTTCGTGACAGGACTCCGACAGGGGCACCAGGGGCAGGCGGATGCCCTCCTCGATCAGCCCCATCTGCTGCAGGGCCCACTTCACCGGGATGGGGCTGGACTCGATGAACAGCCGCTCGTGCAGCAGGCGCAGCGGCGCGTCGAGTTCGGCAGCGCGCTCTGCCTCTCCGGCCAGCGCGGCCGCGCACATCTCGTGCATGGCGCGCGGCGCCACATTGGCGGTGACCGAGATGTTGCCCTTGCCGCCCAGCAGGATGCACTCGCGGGCGGTACTGTCGTCGCCACTGTAGAGATCCAGCCGGTCGCCGCAGCGCTCGAGGATCTCCCGCGCCCGGTCGAGGTCGCCGGTGGCCTCCTTGATGCCAATGATGTTGGAGATGCCGGCCAGGCGCTCGACCGTCTCCGGCAGCAGGTCCACGGCGGTGCGGCCGGGCACATTGTAGAGGATCTGCGGAATCGGCACCGCCTCGGCCACTGCCTTGTAGTGCCGGTACAGGCCCTCCTGCGGAGGCTTGTTGTAGTAAGGCGTCACCAGCAGGCAGGCATCGGCACCGGCCTGCATCGCCAGCTCGGTCAGCTCGATGGCCTCGGAGGTGGCATTGGCACCGGTGCCGGCGATGACCGGCACACGCCCCGCCGCCAGCTCCACCACGCGGCGCACCACATGCGTGTGCTCGCGCACGTCCAGCGTGGCGGACTCGCCGGTGGTCCCCATGGCCACGATGACATCGGTCCCCTGCTCGACATGGAACTCGACCAGGCGCTCGAGCGCTGCCTCGTCGAGCGACCCGTCGGGATGCATCGGGGTGACGAGCGCCACCATGCTGCCATGGAACATTCGGAAACCTCCGCAAGGCTGGGCCTGCCGGCCCGGGGATCATGAAGCGCTGAATGGTAATGGGTGCACCCGCGCCTGACAAGCCAGGGCCGGCTCGGAGACGCCCCTGGTCCCCGCCCCGGGATTCCCTGCTCACGATCAAGATTGTTATTGAATAAAGATATTCTGATCCGTTCGCCTGAATTTGTATCGAAAGGACAGTTTTCGCACGCTTCCTATCTTGTCAACGGCCCGCGTTCCAGGTTGGCGAAAAAACGACGAAAATCGAATAACTTTTTGTTTATTAATGGTTATTTGCTTTTTTTGACGAAATAGCGACGAACTTCATGCTTGAGGGGTCCGGCCGACCCA
>JALWNJ010000318.1 GCA_026995955.1 Gammaproteobacteria bacterium | reverse complement strand
CTGCCGGGGTCGCCGGCCCTGTCCGTTTTCGCCGGCGACCCCGGCAGCGTGCGCCGTGACACACCGCTCTACGACCGTCCCGCCTATGGGGCGAAGAAGCTCGCCCTGCTCAAAGCCGGCGTGCGCCTCGATGTCCAGGAACGGCGTGGTGGCTGGTATCGGGTACACCTGCCCGACAGCGGCCACGATGGCTGGGTACGCATGCTCAGTGTCCGGTTGGGTGGCAAGCGCAAACAGGGGGCAGGCGGCATCGCCGCGCTGGCCAGCTTCATGCGCAGCGGCAGTCAGGGTACGGTCGTGGCCACGGGTGTGCGTGGCCTCAGCGAGGAGGACATCACCAAGGCCAAGCCCGACCTGAAGGAAGTCAAGCGCATGGAACGCCACCGCGCAGGCCGGGCAGAGGCCGTGGCCTTCGCCCGCGAGGCCGGCATTACGGCGCGACCTGTGGACTACCTGGACCCGCCCGAACCCGCCACCCCGAGTTACGAAGACGAGGAAGAGGAGGAACTGTTCTGATGCCCCGCCGGATCCTGCTCACCCTGGCCTCGACGCTGCTTACCATCACTCTGGTGCCCACGGTGGCGCTGGCCTTCAAGCTCGACCTGCAGAATCTCGACATCGGCGCCCTGGCCAAGGGCGTGAGCACCATCCTGAGCGCACACAACATGAAGCCCGAGGACGAGGCGCGCATCGGGCGTGATCTCGCCGCCCATCTGCTTGGCGCCGCACCGCTGGTGGACGACCCCGAACTGCAGGACTACACCAACCGCCTCGGCCGCTGGCTGGCCCTGCAGACCGAGCGCCCCGACCTGCCCTGGACCTTCGGCGTCACCGACGATCCCGATGTCAACGCCTTTGCCATGCCCGGCGGCTATGTGCTGGTCACCCGCGGCCTGTTCGAGATCCTGCGCAACGAGTCGGAGCTGGCCGGCGTGCTGGCGCACGAAATCGGGCATGTGGTGGCCAAGCACCACCTCAAGGCGCTGCAGGACCAAGGCTACATGACCATCATCGGCAGTGTGATCAAGGCCACGGCCGACGACGACAACCGGGAGATGGTGGAATTCGCCCTCAACGCCACCCAGGATCTGTATGTCAAGGGCCTGGACAAGAAGGACGAGTACCAGGCCGATCGCATGGGCGTGGTCATCGCCAGCCGGGGCGGCTACGACCCCTTCGGGCTGCCCTCGGTGCTGCAGACCCTGGACGCCATCAATGCCAGGGACTCGCGTCTGGCCCTGCTGTTCAAGACCCATCCGCTGCCCGAGGACCGGCTGACCCACCTGGAGCAGGCCATGGGTGACCGCTTCGACGGCCTGCCCGGGGCCCTGGGCGAGGAACGCTTCGCCCGCATCCAGGTGCGCCTGCGTGGCGGCGCCCGCTGACGGCCTCAGCGCACCCTGCGCCAGTTCTCGTCGTCGCGGTACACCTCGTGCCGCGCCCAGCGGGCGAATTCGCGACCCGTGGCCACCCCCTGGCCACGCCGTCCCTGACCGGCCACTACCTTGTAGATGATCTGGCGCTCCTCCGGCGGCTGGCGCTCGTCCCAGTCCACGATCTGGCGCACCGACCAGTCGTCTCCATAGCGCCCGTTGCTGTAGTAATGACCCAGTTTCAGCTCGCCCGGATCGAGACCCAGGCTTCGCTGCTGGTGTTCCGTCGCCAGCTCGTAGATGCGCAGCAGATCGGCCTCGGAGATGTCGAGCATGGAGTCGATCTCGCTCAGCGCATAGACGAAACTCTCGCGCGGGATGGCCGACACCTCCGGCTCCGGTCGTGCGGCTTCCCGCTGCCGCTCGTGACGCAGACGCGCCAGCATCACCGGGTAGCGGCGCCAGGGGAAGAAGGCGTTGTAGGCCAGCGCCGCCACCAGAATCGCCGCCACGTTGACCAGCACCGGCGCCAGCACATAGGCATAGCCCACGGCATGGATCGACGGCCCCACCAGTACCGCCGACAGCGAGGTGGCGCCCCCGGGCGGATGGATGCAGCGGGCATAGTGCATGGCGAGAATGGCCAGTCCCACGGCCAGCGGCCCGGCCACGAAGGGATTGTCGATGTTGAGCGCCACCGTCACGCCAACCACCGCCGAGATCAGATGCCCGCCCACCAGCGGCCAGGGCTGTGACAGCGGCCCATGCGGAACAGCGAACAGCAGCACCGCAGACGCCCCCATCGAGGCCACTACGATGTAGCCGGCCGGCGTATCCGGCACGAAGTGGCTGGCAAAGAACACCGCGCCAATGCCGACCACGCCACCCAGACCGGACACCCAGCGCTCGACATGACTGACGCGCTGCAGCTCGATGCCCAGAAACTCTGCCAACAGGCGCACGGCTGTCGGTTCCTCGCGTTCGCTCATCCGCGGTCTCCAAGAGGCGAGCAGACAAAGTCCTATCATCGCAAATGGCGCTCCGATGCGCCACGGACTCATCACCCACCGCCAACCTCAACATCACCAGGCATTCCAACGGAACGCCGCCTGCTTTCTCGCCGCGCGAGAGGAACGGAGCTCAACACCCGCTCTTCAGGCCAGCCACTGCTCCAGCTGGGCTCGATCCGGCACACCACCGGCATGCACCACCTGGCCATCGATCACCACGCCCGGCGTGGACATCACGCCGTAGCTCATGATCTGGCCGATGTCGTCCACCTTCTCCACGCTGGCCTCGATCCCCTTCTGGGCGATGACCTCCTCGATCAGCTTCTGGGTGGCCTTGCAGTTGGCACAACCGGTGCCGAGCACCTTGATCTGTTTCATCGTCTTTCTCCCGTTGTCGTGAACATTCAGCAGCAGGGCTGTCCGCCGGGGGTGGGGGTGCAACAGGCCTCGCCCTCCTCGGGTTCGGTGCTGCTGCCGCAACAATCCCCCTGCACTGCTTCGGCGGCCGTGTCATCGGCGCCGCAGCAATCGCCCGAGGCAGGCTCCTCCGAACCGCTGCAGGCTGCGGATGTGCTCGCTGCGATCAGCTCGTGCCAGGCCTCGTCGAAGCGGCTGTCGAGCTGCTCCCGGGCCTCGTCGCGGATGTGGCGCGCAATCTCGATGACGGCATCGATCTGGTGCCGGGGCACGCTCAGGCCCACCAGCCGCTCGAGCTGGCACAGCCCCATGCGCGGGTGGTTGCTGGCAATGCCGGCGGCCAGCGACACCATGGACACGATGGCGCCATGCAGCGCCGGCTGATTGTCGGTTTCACTCATTTGCGTTTCCTCCTTCGTTCAATGGGCCAGCAGGTTGAAACCCCAGCCCACCAGGGTAAAGGCCACGGCCAGCACCGAGGCGTAGATGGCCAGCGCCGGCCAGCGGATGACCTTGCGCAGGATCAGCATCTCGGGCAACGACAGAGCGGCGATGCTCATCATCAGTGCCAGGGTGGTGCCGATGGGCACGCCCTTGTTCAGCATTGCCTCGGCGATGGGAATCACGCCGGTGGCATTGGAATACAGCGGCACCCCGATGACCACCGCCAGCGGCACCGACCACCAGTGGCCCTCGCCACCGAGGTTGCGCACCACCCATTCCTGCGGCACGAAGCCATGGAACAGGGCCCCCACTGCGATGCCAATGAGCACCCACTTCCAGATGCGCCCGACGATCTCGCGCACCTCGTGCAGGGCGAAGCGGTGGCGCCCGGCCAGCGAGGTGTCCATCTGCATCTGCGGCGTCTCGCCCATGTGGATCTTCCACACATAGTCCTCCACCCAGCGTTCCGGACGGAACCACTGCATGACGATGCCGCCGAACCAGGCCACGGTGAGCCCGGCCAGCACATAGAGCACCGTCAGCTTCCAGCCCAGCACCCCCAGCAGCACCACCACGGCGACCTCGTTGATCATCGGGCTGGCGATGAGGAAGGAGAAGGTCACCCCCAGCGGGATGCCCGCCTCCACGAAGCCGATGAACAGCGGCACCGAGGAGCAGGAACAGAACGGCGTCACCGCGCCCAGCACCACCGCCGACAGCCGCGCCAGCCAGCGCGGCTTGCCCCGCACGTAGTCGCGTACCCGCTCCGGGCTGAGCAGGGCGCGCAGCAGGCCCATCACATAGATGACCGCCACCAGCAGGAAGAAGATCTTGGTGGTGTCCTGCACGAAGAAGTGCAGCGCCTCGCCCAGGTGGGTCCCCGGGGCCAGGCCCAGCCATTGCCACACCAGCAGGTCGGCCAGTTTCTCGAACATGAACGATGTCTCCCGTCATCGGCACCTGTCGGTGCCTTTCGGCAATCGATCCCCGTCGGGCTTCAGGCGCAGCACTGGCGCGAGGGGCGCTCGTGCATGTCCGCCAGCCGGGCCTGGTCCCGCTTTCCGGCCTCCGTTTGCGCCACGGCCCCTGCGCTGGCGCGCAGGATCTCCCGCGCCCAGGCCGGCAGATCCGGGGCAATGGAATACAATACCCATTGCCCGCTGCGCCGGGCCTGCAGGATGCCCTGATCGCGCAGCAGGGCCAGATGGCGCGAGATGCGCGGCTGGATCATGTCCAGCGCAAGGACCAGCTCACAAACGCAGAGCTCGCCTTCCGCAGTCAACAGGGCAAGCACCCGCAGGCGGGTCTCGTCGGACAGGGCGCGGTGAAACTGGGCGACTTCCATGGGATACCTCCTGCGGGTCAAATCGTTCGCATTATTATATATGCATATCCGTATATATCAACTACTGTATTTTGCGTTGGCCTGATCCGGCTCAAGGCGTCCTCGCGCCGGGCATGGGAAACTGTTTCCCCAAACCGGAACCAGGGAGGACACGACCATGGGGCGCATGCGTGAAAAACTGGAGGATGTCGGCAAACTTACACGCCGCCTGCAACAGGACTTCCCGCTGGAGACCGAGGGCTTTCTCAATTTCCTGCGCCAGGCCGAGGGCGGCAAGGCGCTGGATGCACGGCAGAAGGAACTCATCAATGTGGGGCTCGCCGTGGCCGCGCAGTGCGAGTGGTGCATCGCCTTCCATGTCGATCAGGCGCTCAAGGCCGGCGCCAGCCGCGACGAGATCGTCGAGGCCGGCTTCATGGCCGTCATCATGCATGGCGGTCCGGCCTACATGTACATGACCCCGCTGCTCGAGGCCCTGGACGAGTTCACCGCCTGATCCCGCGCCCTTGACTCCATACCATGGTACGGGCCCACACTGGGTACTGAATCGAACCACTCAGCCGGAGGCCCGCCATGCAGACCCTCAGACTTGCCATCCAGGGCATGACCTGCGACCACTGTGCCCGCAGCATCGAGCTGGCCCTGCGTGCCCTGCCCGGCATCGAGGCCGAGGTGGACTACGCCACGGCAAGCGGCGTGGTGCGGGCCGAGATGCTGCCGCCCGCCGACACCCTGCTGGCGCGGATTCGGGAACTCGGCTATCAGGCTACCGTGGTACAGGAGACGGAAGGCGACCCCGGCGAACAGGCCGGGCCAACCGGCCCGGCCGGGCATCTGGCCATCATCGGCACCGGTTCCGCGGCCTTTGCCGCCGCCCTGCGCGCCGTGGAGCGCGGTGCCCGGGTGACGCTGATCGAACGCGGCCCGGTGATCGGCGGTACCTGTGTCAATGTGGGCTGCGTCCCCTCCAAGATCATGATCCGCGGCGCACATGTCGCGCACCTGCAGGCCCACCACCCCATTGACGGCCTGCAGCGGTGCACGCCCGAGGTGGACCGCCAGGCGATGGTCGCCCAGCAGCAGGCCCGGGTCGAGGAACTGCGCCACGCCAAATACGAATCCATCCTCGAACAGCACCCCGAGATCGAGCTGCTGCGCGGCCACGCCCGCTTTCTTGACCCGCACACCCTGCAGGTGGAACGCGAGGGCGAACCGGGACAAACGCTGAAGGCCGACGCTTACCTCATCGCCACCGGCGCGCGGCCGGCCCTGCCCGACATCCCCGACCTGGCCGACACCCCCTACTGGACCTCGACCGAGGCCCTGGTCGCCGAGGAACTGCCCGAACATCTGATGGTGCTCGGCGGCTCGGTGGTGGCGCTGGAACTGGCGCAGGCCTTCCTCAGGCTCGGCAGCCGGGTCACCCTGCTGGCCCGCAGCACCCTGCTCTCGCGCGAGGATCCGCAAATCGGCGCGGCACTCCACGACATCCTGGCCGGGGAAGGCATGGACATCCGTCTGCATACCGTACCCGAATCCGTGCAGCACGATGGCCGACACTTCCGGCTCACCCTCCCCGGCGGCGAGGTGCTGCAGGGCGACCGTCTGCTCGTCGCCACCGGCCGGCGCCCCAATACCGACCAGCTCGGGCTGGAGACAGCCGGCGTCGAGACCACACGCGGCGGACACATTGTCGTTGACGACCGCTTGCAGACCAGCCAGCCACACATCTATGCCGCCGGTGACTGCACCAGCCTGCCCCAGTATGTCTATGTCGCCGCGGCGGCCGGCACCCGCGCCGCCACCAACATCACCGGCGGCGAGGCGCACCTGGATCTGGCCACCATGCCGGCGGTGGTCTTCACCGATCCGGCAGTCGCCACCGTGGGCCTGAACGAGGCCCGTGCACAGGCCCAGGGGCTGGAGGTCGTCAGCCGGACCCTGGAACTCGACAGCGTGCCGCGCGCCCTGGCCAACTTCGACACCCGGGGCTTCATCAAGCTGGTGGCGGAACGCGAGGGCGGGCGCCTTCTCGGCTGCCAGATCGTGGCCGCCGAGGCGGGCGAGGTCGTCCAGAGCGCCGCCCTGGCCCTGCGCGCCGGCCTCACCGCGGACCAGCTCGCCGATCAGCTCTTCCCCTACCTGACCATGGTCGAGGGGCTTAAGCTCTGCGCCCAGACCTTCAGCAAGGATGTGTCCCAGCTTTCCTGCTGCGCCGGCTGAGTACAAGGGACGGAATCGGCCCGGCCAGCCCCGACCGGGCCGCACCATGCCAGTCCATCAGGTCGCGCACTGCCCGTCGTCACAACGCCGATTGGCCGGCCACAGCAGATCCCAGATCGAGAAGATCACCATCCAGGCCAGCGCGCCATAGGTCACCCAGGTACTCCAGCCATACCGGAACCAGGGATACAGGGACAGCAGCAGCAACACCGGCCCAACCATGCCCAGCAGACTGCGCCACCACTGGCGATGGGCGAACCAGCCCAGCACCTGCATCACCAGCATCAGCCAGGCAAAGGCCGGCAGCAGGGTGTTCAGGAACACCCCCTCCCATTGCGACAGGAACCCCAGCCCGATCAGTCCGCCCAGCCCCGCGATGGCGGGAAAGCACATGGCGCAGCCCATGGCCGAGATCAGGGCCCCGAAGGCGCCCAGGTTCTCGCCCAGCACCACCACGCGTCGTAGGGTGTTTTTCATGTTGCTGCTCCGACAGTTGTTGTACGCTTTCGGAGTCTGGCGCCGTACGCCAGTACGGAGTCAAGCAGCAGGCATTGGAAGACGACCGGGAAAACCCAGATCATGAGCGATCATGCACAGGAAATGACCATCGGCCAGCTCGCCCGGCGCTGCGGCGTCCATGTCGAGACCATCCGCTACTACCAGCGCAAGGGCCTCATGCGCGTGCCCGACAAGCCCTGGGGCGGCATCCGTCGCTACGGCGAGGACGACCTCGCCCGCCTGGGCTTCATCCGCGCCGCCCAGCACCTGGGCTTCACCCTCGCCGAAATCCGCGAACTGCTCAAGCTGGAAGACGGTACCCACTGCGCCGAGGCCGCCGCCATTGCCAGGCAGAAACTGGAGGAAGTACGGACACGAATTGCGCAACTGAACGGAATGGCCGCGGCACTGTCCGAGCTGCTCAACGCATGCGAGCGGGGCAAGGGAAAGCAGCGGTGTCCCCTGATTGGGTCGTTGCGTACGGGCTTGCGGGACACGCGGGAGCCTCCGCGCGCGGAATAGCCGGGCGCGGAATTACCGGCGCATCAGGCCTTCTTGCGATCCGCCCCGGATGCACCGAAGATGCGGGAAAACTCCTCGTCGTTCATATTCCGAAGCTGCTCCTCGAGGGCATCCAGGCCATGGATCAGCTCCGTCGAATGGTTCCGCAACTCGTGGAAATGGTTCAGCGCCTGCTCTCTTTTTTTCCCGTCCTGTTTCGCGGATCTGCCGAAGAACCGGGACCACAGCCCGCGCCCCTCGTCCTGGAACAGGATCTTGAAGATCCGCATGTACACCTGATGCAGCTCACGGTGCGGCTCCTCGAGATCACGGAACACCTGCAGCCGATTGAGGACCTGTCCGGGTCCGTAATACCAGTGTCCGAACGCACAGTCCGTCTCGAACACCGGCACCTGCTCGCGCTCCAGAGGCAGGCCCTCGATGAGTCCATAGGCATACGAGACCCACTTCAGATGCGCCTTTTTTGCCCGCCGGATCTCTTCCACAAAGTCGTTGTTGTTCTTGTTTTTCATATCTTAAGTTTCCTGATCTTGTACAACAAAGCCCTATATTTTACGCGTTTGCCTTGGAACCGGCCAGAACAAACCCTCGAGTAACGAGTGGGCATAATGAAACGGGACAGAAGGCCAAGACACCGTAAAACCTGCCCCTTGGTGCATGGGAACCACAAATGCGGCGATTTAGATGACTCGGGGCGGAGTGAAGAACCGCCCGAATGCAGGATCCGCTCGATAACCTATTGAATCAAGGAAAAATGGCGGAGAGGGTGGGATTCGAACCCACGGATCCCGTGAGGGATCACTTGATTTCGAGTCAAGCCCGTTCGGCCAGCTCCGGCACCTCTCCTGAAACCCGTGCCTCTGTCATGTCAATGCCGCTGCGCGGCATGGATCACTTGATTTGATTCGGGCCTCACGGCCCTCACCCCTGCGGGGCGCCTCCGCTTCGCTGCGGCGTCCTGCGCGGCAGAGCCGCTTGTCGAGTCAAGCCCGTTCGGCCAGCTCCGGCACCTCTCCTGAAACCCGTGCCTCTGTCATGCCAATGCCGCTGCGCGGCATGGATCACTTGATTTGATTCGGGCCTTGCGGCCTCCGCAGACACGGCGAATGATATCAGAATCCGGAGCGGGAATACCATGTCCGGCGCCTGCACGTTGCCACAGCAGCCGGTCAACATGTAACAGCCAGGTCTTGGCGTGCCCTCTCCCCGGGCTCCAGACGGACGCTGGACTTGCCGGGGACGCTCCCCGAGCCCATCGTGCAGGGATGCAAATGACAGATGTGTCAGGGATACTGACGAGCTGATTCCGGATGAGGAAGGTTCAGGTTGCAGATACCGAAAATTCGGAGTCGAGGTAACTCGGCCTGCCGCACGGGCGAGTGAACGAAAAGGCGCAGCCACCTCCCTGTGGCTTTGCCAAACGGGTCAGGTATTCAGTCAACTACGATGAACTGCGTCATCATTGCATGATCCTCGTGTTCGAGGATGTGGCAATGCATCATGTAGGCGGTGGTAATGTCATTCGGGTCTCCGACATAGTCGTCGAAGCGACCGATGACGCGGACGGTACCGCCTGGCGGCACCTTGAAGGTATCCTTCCAGCCTGCATCCTCCGGCGCCGGCGGACGACCATTCACATCCAGTACCTGCCACATGATGTCGTGGATGTGCACCGGATGCATCATTCCGGTCCGGTTGTGCAGCTCCCAGATCTCCGTGGTACCGACTTTCGGAAAGGCATCCACCCGGTTCTCATCATACGGAAGGCCATTGATGACCCAGGGTGTGCCACCCCCACCGCCGGCGCTGAACACCCACTGGCGTGTAGTGACGGCTGCTGCAGGATCGAGCCGTTCAATCGGCCTGAGCACCTGTGGGATGACGCTGCCATCGTCCGCTGCCGTAGCCACATCGAAACGCATGATCTGGGACGTACTTCCGGTGCCTGCCGTATTCTGCAGAACGATCTGACTGCCGACAGGCACATTGGTGAAATCGATCACCACATCCACCCGCTCGGCGGGTGCTATGTTGATGGATGAGCGCACGACCGGCGCCGGCAACAGGCCGCCATCCGAACCGATCTGTATGAAGCTTGCGCCATTATTCAGCGCCAGCGTATAGGACCGGGCATTCGAGCCATTGAGGATCCGCACCCGGTATTTGCGGGTGGACACCTCGAAATAGGGATAGGGAACGCCATTGACAAGAATGGTATCGCCCAGCTCTCCCATGATGGTATCGTTGTAGACCAGCGAGCCATCAGCGGCGAAGGTTCGGTCCTGAATGACGATTGCGATCTCCTGGTCACCGCTCGGAAGGCCAAACGAACGCTCGTAGTCATCGCTGATCAGATAGAATCCGGCCAGACCAGCATACACCTGGTCTCCGGTCACATCCATCGTATGATCGTGGTACCAGAGCGTGGCTGGCAGCTGCTTGTTGGAGTAGACATACTCCCGGGTTTCGCCCGGATTCACATAATCGACAGGATGCCCGTCGTCACCCGCGCGCATGTGTCCGCCATGCAGATGCGTTGTGGTCCGCACATTCGTGTTGTTGGTGTGTCGGACGGCCACCTCTCGGTTGCTGTCCACCATGATGGTGGGCCCTGGGGTCATCCCGTTGTACCCCAGGATCGCAGTCTGCGTGCCCGGAATGATCTCAACCGTGGCATTTTGCTGCGTGATCTCATAGACATCACGCGTTGCGGTGGAGCTGGTTGGCTGCAGCACGGGGGGAATGTAAAGCGGCAGCTCGAAGACAGGTACATTCAGCGAAGCGGCACCACCTCCGGCGCCACCACCACCTCCTCCCCCCATGGCCCAGGAGGTCCGTGACAGGGCGATGGCGGGAGCTATGGCCCCCATGGATTTGAGGAAATCTCGGCGAGTGGTCATGATTTTCTCCCTTGGAATCGTCTTTTGTCGGTATCAGGCAACGGGCCTGATACTGCGCCGACAATCTAGGATTCATGAATTGTGAAGTCTGTACCGTCCGTCGGTGACAAAACCTACATAACCCCCCACTGATACGGGATAGGATTTGCCCGAGTTCACAAATACCAAAAAAGACCATGGACGCTCTGAAAGAACGCATTGCCAAAGTGAAAGGCCGCTACCCCGGCATGGCCGGGCTGGAAGAAACGGAACTCGAACGCCTGTTCGGTACATCGAGGGAGGTGTCCATCCCTGCCGGCGTGCAACTGTTCCGGGAATCCGAGCCCTGTCATATGATGATGTGGCTGACGGAAGGCAGCATCCGCGTCTACAAGCACTCACCGGAAGGGCGGGAGATCACTCTGTACCGGGTCAGGCCCGGAGAATTCTGCATCCTTACCCTGCAATGCCTCTTCTGCGGCGGGGGCTTCCCGGCCGAAGCGCAGAGCGAAACCCAGGTCACTGGCATTGCCCTGAACCGGCAGGCCATCGACCAGGCCATCGACGACGCACCAGGTTTCCGCCGCTACCTCCTGGGACTACTGTCCCGACGCATGGCCGAGATGATCCACCTCATCTCCGAAGTCAGCTTCAACCGCCTCGATCTCCGCCTTGCCTGTCTGCTGGGTCAGATGTTCGAACAGTCCGGACGGACACCCATCAAGATCACCCATGCCCAGCTGGCCCGAGAGCTGGGTACCACGCGCGAGGTCATCAGCCGTATCCTCAAGGAATTCGAACACCGCCAGTGCATCCGGCTGCAACGCGGCGAGATCCATTTGGTATCCGAGGAAGATCTGGAATGGTTCAGCCGTACTGCCTGAATCATCCCTTTCGAATACAGTTACTGCACGGTCAGCCCTCCCCTGCCCAATAATCCATTGCAGCATCCAACGGAAGGCATACGGACAGGACTCGCTGCGACTTGTCGCCGCCGGGCGGACTGCCGGCCATGATGTTGACCTTGCCCGAATCGGGCATCATCACGATATCCGGTTCCTCCATGGTGCTGATGCACAGGTATTTCAGATCGGCCTGGCTGTCGTTGACGATCTGATGCGGGGTATCGGGTCCGGGCGGTATGGCCACCACATCGCCGGTCCTGAGCGGCCAGGTACGCTCACCCATCCGCAACTGCCCATTGCCGTCGATGACGAAGAACATTTCCTCGTTGACCAGATGCGCATGCACCGGCCAGGCCACCTTTCCCGGTGGCAAGACCACCAGACGATAGCCCAGTTTACGGGCACCAAGCTGTCGACCGATCTGGGCCATGCGCGCCTCGTAGCAC
>JALWNJ010000317.1 GCA_026995955.1 Gammaproteobacteria bacterium | reverse complement strand
CCGCCATCCGCAAGGACGGCCGCCGCCTGTACGAGCTGGCGCGCCAGGGCGAGGAGGTCGAGCGCGAACCGCGCCGCGTCATCATCCACGAACTGGCCTTGCTGGGCCGCGAGGGCAACGATCTGCGCCTGCGCGTGCGCTGCTCCAAGGGGACCTACATCCGCACCCTGGTCGAGGACATCGGCGAGGCGCTGGGCTGCGGTGCCCATGTGGCCGCGCTGCGTCGCACTGAGGTAGCGCCCTTCAGCGCGCCGCGCATGTGGACCCTCGACGAACTCCAGGCCCTGGCCGAACAGGGCGACGAGGCCCTGCTCGATGCCCTGCTGCCCATCGACGCATCGCTGGCCCATCTGCCCGCCGTGCACCTGGGCGAGGACGCCGCCTACTACCTGCAGCAGGGCCAGCCGGTGCAGGCCGGGCGGTTGCCCGAGGCCGAGGGCCTGCGCCTGTACCGTGGCGAGGACGACTTCCTCGGCATCGGCGTGGTCACCGACGATCTGCGTGCCGCCCCCAAACGGCTGGTGCACTGCAACCGGGGCATTGGCTGATGCTGTCCCCCGGGCAGGCCGCATGCTACAATTTCGCTTTTCCCACGGGCACTTGTGTCCCGTTTCATCAACCCTGAAATCTGGAGCTTTGGAGAAAGATGGCACTGACTGCTGAACAGAAAGCCGAAATCGTCAAGAAGTATCAGCGGAGTGCGTCGGATACCGGGTCGCCGGAGGTACAGGTGGCTCTTCTGACTGCTCGTATCAACGACCTTACCGCGCACTTCCAGAAACACAAGCACGACCACCATTCGCGCCGTGGTCTGCTGCAGATGGTCAACCAGCGGCGCAAGCTGCTCGACTATCTCAAGAGCAAGGATCTGGCGCGGTATCAGGACCTGATCCAGAGCCTCGGCCTGCGCCGCTAAGAGGGACCCATGCCCGTGACAAGCATCAAGAAGACATTCCAGTATGGCGATCACCAGGTCACCATGGAGACCGGTGAGATCGCCCGCCAGGCCGACGGTGCCGTGCTCATCAGCATGGGCGATACCACCCTGCTGGTCACCGCCGTCGGACAGAAGGAGGCGGACCCGAGCCGCGACTTCTTCCCCCTGACCGTCAACTATCAGGAACGCACCTACGCCGCCGGCAAGATCCCCGGCGGCTTTTTCAAGCGTGAAGGCCGGCCCAGCGAGAAGGAGACCCTCACCTCCCGGCTCATCGACCGTCCCCTGCGCCCGCTGTTCCCCAAGGGCTTCACCAACGAGGTGCAGGTGATCGCCACCGTGATGTCGGTCGATCCGGAAATCGATCCCGACATCCCGGCGCTGCTGGGGGCCTCCGCCGCCCTGGCCCTGTCCGGCATCCCCTTCAACGGCCCCATCGGCGCCGCCCGCGTCGGCTATCGTGACGGCCAGTTCCTGCTCAACCCGACCGCCACCCAGCTCGAGGAATCGCAGCTCGACCTGGTGGTGGCCGGGACCGAGAACGCCGTGCTGATGGTGGAGTCCGAGGCGAAGATCCTCCCCGAGGAGACCATGCTGGATGCCGTGGTGTACGGTCACGAGCAGATGCAGATCGCCATTGCCGCCATCCGGGAACTGGCGGCCGAGGCCGGCAAGCCGGCCTGGGACTGGCAGCCGCCGCCCGACAACACCGACCTCATCGAGGCCGTGCGCAACCTTGTCGGCGCCGATCTCGAGGCCGCCTACCAGATCGCCGAAAAGCTGCCGCGCCAGGAACGCGTGGCCGAGCTGCGCGAGAAGGCCGTGGCCGAGCTGTCCGGCGAGGAGGAGGGCCAGCCCTCCGCCGATGCCGTCAAGGCAGCCTTTTCCAAGGTCGAGAAGCAGATCGTCCGTGGCCGCATCCTGGCCGGCGAGCTGCGCATCGACGGGCGTGATACGCGCACCGTGCGCCCCATCAGCATCCGTGTCGGCCTGCTGCCGCGTACCCACGGGTCGGCCCTGTTCACCCGGGGCGAGACCCAGGCCCTGGTCACCACCACCCTGGGTACCCAGCGCGACGCGCAGATCATCGATGCCCTGGAAGGGGAGCGCAAGGAACACTTCATGCTCCACTACAACTTCCCGCCCTACTGCGTTGGCGAGACCGGCTTCATGGGGTCGCCCAAGCGCCGCGAGATCGGCCACGGCCGCCTTGCCAAGCGCGGCGTGCAGGCCGTGATGCCCGACGAGAAGGAATACCCGTATTCCATCCGCGTGGTGTCCGAGATCACCGAATCCAACGGCTCCAGTTCCATGGCCTCGGTGTGCGGCACCAGCCTGTCGCTGATGGATGCCGGCGTGCCCATCAAGGCCTCCGTGGCCGGCATCGCCATGGGGCTCATCAAGGAAGACAACCGCTTTGCCGTGCTCACCGACATCCTCGGCGACGAGGACCACCTCGGCGACATGGACTTCAAGGTGGCCGGCACGCGCGAGGGCGTCACTGCGCTGCAGATGGACATCAAGATCGACGGCATTACGCGCGAGATCATGAAGGCCGCGCTGGAGCAGGCGAAGGAAGGCCGTCTGCACATCCTCGACCAGATGGACAAGGTCATCTCCGAGCCACGCTCCGAGATGTCCGAGTACGCGCCGCGCTACATTACCATGAAGATCGATCCGGAGAAGATCCGCGATGTGATCGGCAAGGGCGGTGCTACCATCCGCAGCATCACCGACGAGACCGGCGCCTCCATCGACATCGAGGACGACGGCACTGTGCGCATCGCCTCGGTGGACAAGGCCGCAGGCGAACTGGCGAAGAAGCGCATCGAGGAGATCACCGCCGACATCGAGGTGGGCAAGGTGTACGAGGGCCGCGTCGCCCGCATCATGGACTTTGGCGCCTTCGTTACCGTGCTGCCCGGCAAGGACGGCCTAGTACACATCTCGCAGATCTCCAACGAACGCATCGAGAACGTCAGCGACAAGCTCTCCGAGGGCGATGTCGTCAAGGTCAAGGTGTTGGAGATCGACAAGCAGGGTCGCGTGCGCCTGTCCATGAAGGCCGTGCAGGAAGAAGGGCAGGGCGCCTGAGGCGTACCACCCCTGCATCCTGCACTGCGCGAGGGCCCCGCTCGGGGCCCTCGTTGCGTATGGGCAACCTTGCCCGGGGCAGGAATGCGATTTGCTGTCTTCGTCGGCGTTCACCAGGATGGTGCATTCCGGGAGCGCAAGGGACTAATTGCGCCACGCTGGTGCCCGGTATGCCGATTGTTGCTGAGTTTTCATGGGTTTATGTATTGGCACGATTCCTGCTAGATTGCTGCATAAAGGAAACTGTCGGAGACTCGCCGCATGAGCGTGGAAAAACTCAATGTCCTGAACCTCAAGTCGCCCAGCATACGCATCCTGCACTTTACCTGGTTCGCCTTCTTCCTGAGCTTCGCCATCTGGTTCAACATGGCGCCGTTCAAGGAGTCCATCGTGCAGGCGCTGGACCTGACGGCGCAGCAGTGGAAGACCCTGCTCATCCTCAATGTGGCGCTTACCATCCCCTCGCGCATCGTGGTGGGGATGCTGGTGGACCGTTTCGGGCCCAAGATCGTCTATTCGCTGCTGCTGTTTCTGGCCGGGCTCTTCTGTCTGGCCTTTTCCATGGCCAACAGCTTCGAGGCCATGGCCCTGATCCGGTTTCTCATGGGCTTCGTCGGTGCCGGTTTCGTCATCGGCATCCGCATGATCGGCGAGTGGTTCCCTGCGCGCCAGGTGGGGCTGGCCGAGGGCATCTACGGCGGCTGGGGCAATTTCGGTTCGGCCGCCGCGGCCTTTACCCTGCCGGGGCTTGCGCTGCTCTATGGCGGCGAGAACGGCTGGCGCTATGCCATTGCCACTACCGGTGTGCTGGCACTGGTGTACTCCGTCATCTACTACCGCAATGTACACAACACGCCCAAGGGGTCTACATACTTCAAGCCCAAGAAGACCGGGGCCATGGAAATCACCAGCAAGGGAGACTTCTGGCTCTATACCGTGATGAATGTGCCGCTCTATCTGGCCCTGGCGCTGCTGGCCTGGAAGCTGGGTCCGCAGAATCTCGGTATGCTCAATGCCGTGGCGACCGATGCGGTGTACCTGGTGCTGCTGGCGATGTTCGGCTATCAGTTCTGGCACATGTGGCAGATCAACAAGCATGTGTTCACTGAAGAAGTCCCGGAGATCCACCGTTATCGCTTCAGGCAGGTGGCAGCGCTCGACATCGCCTATCTGGCTACCTTCGGCTCCGAGCTGGCCGTGGTGTCCATGTTGCCCGGCTTCTTCATCGACACCTTCGGTCTGTCGGAGGTCATGGCCGGCATGGTGGCAGCCAGCTACGCGTTCATGAACCTGGTGGCCCGTCCCAGTGGTGGCCTGTTCTCCGACAGGTTCGGCCGCAAGCGCATGCTCATGATGCTCATCGGCGGTGCCGCCATCGGCTACGGCATCCTCAGCCAGGTCGATGCCACCTGGCCGCTGCTGCTGGTGGTGGCTGCCACCATGTTCTGTTCCTTCTTCGTCCAGGCGGGCGAGGGTGCAGTGTTCGCCATGGTGCCGCTGGTCAAGCGCCGGCTCACCGGGCAGATCGCGGGCATGGTGGGTGCCTATGGCAATGTCGGTGCGGTGCTGTTCCTTACTGCCTATTCCTTTGTCGATGCCTCCACCTTCTTCCTGATCATCGGCGCCACGGCCGTGGCCGCCATCGTGCTCATTGCCCTGCTCATGGAAGAACCCAGCGGGCAGATCGCCGAGGTGCTGGAGGACGGCACCGTGCAGATGATCGATGTCAGTTGAGCAGGCAGAAAAGGCCCCGGCGACACTGGCCGTTACCGTCGGCCAGTGTTCCCGTGCCGGTCGCAAGGAACAGAACGAGGATAGCCTGGGCGTCCGGGTCCCCGAGGGAGATCTGCTGCATACCAAGGGGCTCGCGGCCGTCATCTGCGACGGCATGAGTGGCTGCGAGGCGGGCAAGGAGGCCAGCGCGCTGGCCGTGCAGTCGTTTCTCGATGACTACTTCACCACCCCCGATTCCTGGACCGTCAAGACTTCCGTCACCAAGGTGCTGACGGCACTCAACAGCTGGCTCTACAGCCAGGGGCAGCGCCAGTACGAGAGCGCCAAGGGCATGGTCACCACCTTCTCGGCGGCGGTTGTCAAGTCCAATACCGCACACCTGTTCCACATTGGGGACTCGCGCATCTATCGGCTGGAAGGTGAGGGCATCGAGCAGCTCACGACGGATCACCGCATCTGGCTCAACAACGAGCGCGACTATCTGAGCCGCGCGCTTGGCATCGATGTCAATGCCGACATCGACTATCGAAGCGTATTGGTCGAGGCAGGGCAGATCCTGCTGTTCACTACCGATGGTGTCCACGACTTCATCACGGAACGGCGCATGGCGGAACTGGTGCAGGCGCACGGTGACGATCTGGACGGCGCCGCGGTGGCCATCGTCGATGAGGCCTACGCCAACGACAGCCACGACAACCTGAGCTGCCTGTTGCTGCGCATCGACCGCCTGCCCACCGCCAGCGAGGAAGAGTTCTACCGCAAGCTCACCGAAACGCCGTTCCCGCCCGATCTGGAACCTGGCATGATCATGGACGGCTATCGCGTCCTGCGCGAGCTGCATGCCAGCAACCGCACCCAAGTCTATCTGGCCGAGGACACGGAGAACGGCAACCGCAAGGTCGTCATCAAGACCCCCTCCGTCAACTACGAGGACGACCCGGCCTACATCGACCGCTTCCTGCACGAGGAGTGGGTGGGGCGACGGATCGACAACCCGCATGTGCTCAAGATCTGCAGCCGCGAGCGCAAGCGGCAGTTTCTGTACTATGTCACCGAATACATCGAGGGGCAGACCCTGCGTGAATGGATGCACGATCATCCCAGGCCGCGGCTGGACGAGGTGCGCGACATTGTGCGCCAGATCGCCCACGGCCTGCGCGCCTTCCACCGCCTGGAAATGATCCACCAGGATCTCAAGCCGGAAAACATCATGATCGACCGCAGCGGTACGGTGAAGATCATCGACTTCGGCTCAACCAAGATCGCCGGCCTGTCCGAGATGGCGCGGCCCATCGAGGAAGATCCTCTGCTCGGCACGCTGAACTATGCCGCGCCCGAATACCACCAGGGGCACAAGGGCAGCAACCGTTCCGACATCTTCTCCCTGGCCGTCATCACCTACGAAATGCTCACTGGTCATCTCCCGTACGGCGAGATCAGCTCGGCCCAGACCTACAAAAAGCGCAGCTACACACCCGCCCGGCACTACAACGAGGCCATTCCCTCCTGGATGGACGCGGCCCTCAGGAAGGCCCTCAGCCTCTCTCCCGAACGGCGTCATTCCCTGCTCTCGGAATTTGTCCACGATATCGAAAAGCCCAACCCGGCGCTGCTGGAGGAAGAGGACGCCCCACTCATCCAGAAGAATCCCCTGCTGTTCTGGAAGCTGCTGGCCGCGGCTGAGGCCGTCCTCATCGTCGGCCTGCTGTGGAAGCTGGCCGGCTGAGAGCAGGAGCGACCCAGCCCCCGGCTTGATGACAGGGTGGGGTGGACTATACTCCGGGCATGTCATTGATTGTTCGGGGGTATTGGGCCGAAAAGCCCAAGAGTTCGGTCAGCTGCCGGGCAAGGGTGGTCGCATGAACGCAAGGCGCAGTCAGATCATGAACCTCCTGAGGATCTTGGTGCTGCTCCTTGTCGCCGCCGCCATCAGTTTCGCCGTCGAATGGTCACGGATCCATGATGGCGCCGAGGCGACGGGTCGCATCGTGGCCAAACGCCGCATCCCTCATCCGGTTGGGCCAACCGGAGACCCCTACGAGATCATCATCGAGTATCAGGCCAATGGTCACAAACGGCGGTTTGCCACCACCAGGGCGGTGTGGGATTCGCTGGGAAAACTGAATACCGAAGGTGAAAGCGTATCGGTATGGTATCTGCCCGACGGGCGAGCATGCCTGCACAGTTTCGTTTACCTCTATCCTGTCACGACTAGCTTTCTGCTGCTCTTTGGGGTAGGCCTAGTAAGCTTAAGAGCCATAAAGTCTTTGATCATCCAAATGGGGGGATTGGAATTTGTGAGCTAAAATTTACTGCGGGAGGAGGTTTGTTTACAGGAAGGATATTTCGTATCGAGAAAGGGATATCTCCTGTTGATATTGTTTTTCTATTTGTTAGATTGACTGTTGAAGTTAAGGATCGTTAAGGAGTGGTGTGGCAGATGATAGGTGATAAAGAAAAATCTCAAATTGATATGTACGATGTGTTTGGTTATTTGGTCCCTGGTTTTTTGGTTGTTTCATCTATAGCATTATCCGTTGGGTATTGGCATAGCATAGATTTAAAACAGATATTTTATTTGATTAAAGACCTAAGGGCAGGACAATTTGTCTCCTTGTTGATACTCGGTTTGGTGTTTAGTTATATTGTTGGGCACGTAGTTGCTACTATTTCTGAGATAGTATATGACCGAATATTCGTAGAGAAGATATTTGGTTATCCATATGAGTCCTTGTTTAGAAAGAAGGATACGAAAAAAAGAATCTTTTTGATAAAAAAGAACTTTTATAGATCTATATTGTCAATTATATATTTTTGCTCTCTTGTTATAATATTTAATCCTGTAATTGATATTCCCAAGGAAGAAATTTATAGCACGGTATTTGTGTTGAGTTTTGCATTTGTTTTTTTGCTTCTATTGAAGTGGATAGAAAACTGGGTTGAGAGAAAGGAAAAATATGGATTTAAAATCTTGAAGGAAAATACTGCGATTTCCCGTCTGCTTTCTATCATGATGTGGTTATTTTCTTGTGTTTTTTTTCTTCTGTCCATCCCCTTTCAATTGTTGGAATCAATTATAAGGAATTTTTTGGGGTTGGATCGTCAGTTCCCAGAGAAGGTTATTGATAAATTTAAGGAGAGGTTTTATGACTCAATGGGGTTGGAGTTCTCGTTTAAGCTTGGGACCGATATTTATTGGATGACCTATTGGTATGTGACTGAACACTCGCCTTATATTAGAGACAGATTGTACAAGTTTCTGAGTCTTTATGGGTTGGCCAGAAACTCGTCTGTGGCCCTATATCTTTCAGCTATTATTATGAGTATTCCTAGTTATTTTGGAGAGACAGGAATTCATTCCATTATTTTGTGTGCCTTTTTCCTATTTCTTTCGTTTGTTATGTCAATAAGATACTATTATTTATACTACAATTATTATAGTAAGTCTTTGTATAGGTCTTTGTTAGCTCTCTAGCTCTGGTTCATGGAAAGGCATATTTAGCAATGTTTTCCTCACATTTTTCTTTGTATACGTCACCAATCCTTTCCGCTAGTAGATTAAAAAACGGCCGCCCAAGGGCGGCCGTTCTCGATCAGGCTTGCGAAACCTGTGCCCGGACTTACTTGCCTACCCAGGCGGTGTAGCCGTCGAAGTTGTGGGCCTTGCCGTCTTCGTAGCCGGCCTCGTAGGCCTCGGTCACGCGCTGCTCTTCGCGCTCGGGGCTGTTCAGGTAGCCCATCTGCCAGCCGATGATGTAGTCGGTGTTTACACCGGCCTCTTCCATCTTCACGCTGTGGTCATGGTAGGCTTTCATGTCCATGGTCGTCTCCTCAAGTCAGATCGAATGGGTGGATTGTACACGAATCGGTGAAATTCTGATGCCTTTCCTCAGGCCGCGGCCTCGAAGCGGGCCAGGGCCGCTCCGGAGTCGATGACGCGGCGGATCTCGTCGGCGGCCTCGGGCATGCTGTCGGAACGGCCGAGGTGGTGCAGCACGATGGCGCCGGCGTACACCAGGCTGTCGTAGGTCGGGCCCTTTTCGCCCCGCAGGGCGGCGATGCCGGCCCGGGCTGCTGCAGCGGCGATGTCGTCGGCGTCGTAGGCGCTGGCGGTCTCGTCGTCACGCCGGGTGGCCTTGGGCAGATCCTTGGGGATCGGCGCGGCGCGGGTGCTCTGCTCGATGCCGATGGCCTTCGGGTCCAGTTCGGTGACCTGGTCCTCGTCGGCGGGGTTGCGGTAGCTGGTCATCAGCGCCGGCTGCTGCAGCGAGGGTACCACGCCGCCCTCGACGCCGCGCACGATCATGGCGGAGTCGAAGCCGGAGAAGCGGGCCAGGCTGCTGTAGACGGGCGGATAGGCCTTGTGCACGTAGCCGGTAAGGATGTGCGTCTTCTCGCGTGCGCGGATGGGGCCGGTGAGTACCTCGACGGTGGTGATAACGGTGCGCTTGATCATGCGCTGGCGCAGTTCCGACAGGGCGTACAGCGAGGGATTGGAGCGCGACTGGTCGATGTAGGTCCAGCCGATGTCGGGGTTGCCCACCTGGTCGCGCGCGGCCTCGGGCGAGAGCAGCACATTGCGTCCGGCGGCCTTGAGCACCTTGTGATGGGTAGCGCCGTACTTGGGGCCGATGCTGTCGAGGCCGTGCACCACGGCGGGCACGCCGGCGGCAGCGAGCACCGGGGCGAGGAAGCTCGAGGCAGGCAGGCCGCGGCTTTGGCCGTCGTAGGGGTCGGCGATGTCCACCAGTTCCTTCACCGGGGCGACCTGCTGCAGGGTGGTGTCGAGCAGGCCCTGCAGGGAGCCCTTGTTCTCGTCGTCGGTCTCGCGCTTCATGCGCAGGGCGATGAGATAGATGGCGGCGCGCACGGGATCGTGGTCCCGCGACAGGATCTCGCGCATGGCGATGTGCGCTTCCTCGAAGCTGAGGTTCTTGCTGTATTCCGGCCCGGTGGCGACCTTCTGGATGCAGGTGCGCAGCGAGATCGGGATGTCGGCGTCGCTCATTTATGTAACCCTATGTTGCGAAAGCAAAAAAGCAGTCGCACTCGCAAATTTTGTGGAGCGAGTATAGCGACTGGCGCGGAACAGGGGTATATCCCCATTGGTAGGGCCGTTTTCGGGCCCGCGGCTGCCCGTATAATGGGCCTCCGCCCGGGTCGGCCGTGATACCCGAAAGGGGTATTCGAGGCCGCGACGGGCTGTATTACGATACGCCAAGTGCCCGAGACGGCAACAATTTCCGGTGTTCGCGCAGGGGCTTGCAAATCCTGCGTGCCCCGCCATCAGACAGAGACCCGAACCATGAGCGAAAACGAAGAGCGTAACCAGAACGAGCAGGACATGGACCTCTCCAGCGGCATTGCCGCCTTCGAGGCCAAGCACTTCGCGCAGGCGATGAAGCTGCTGTACCCGCTGGCCGAGGCCGGCAACGCCGAGGCGCAGCACCGCGTGGCCATCATGTACCAGAACGGCCTCGGCGTGACGCCCAGTGACGAGGAGGCCTTCAAGTGGATGCAGGCGGCGGCCGAACAGGGGCATGCCATCGCCCAGCATGGCCTGGGCTTCATGTACATGGAAGGCGAGTGCACGGAGAAGGATCCGCAGAAGGCCATCGAGTGGTTCACCCGCGCCGCCGAGCAGGGCCTGGTGGGCTCGCTGACCACGCTGGCCATGATGTACGAGCAGGGCAACGGCGTGGAGAAGGATCTGGAGAAGGCCCGCGAGCTGTACCGCAAGGCCGGTTTCGAAGACGGCATCGCCTGAGGGAGACACCATGCGCCCAGCACTGTTGCAGACCGTCCTGGATCGGGAGTTCGAGAGCACCGAGAGCGGCCATCACACGCCGGTGATGCTGTGGGGCCCGCCGGGGGTGGGCAAGTCGCAGATGATCGCCCAGGTGGCCGAACGCCACGGCGTGCCGGTGATCGACATTCGCCTGTCGCAGATGGAGCCGAGCGACCTGCGTGGCATTCCGTTCCGCAACGGTGACACGGTGGAATGGGCACCGCCCGCCATGCTGCCGGACGCCGAGCGCCACGGCCAGCGCGGGGTGCTGTTCCTCGACGAGATCACCTCGGCGCCGCCCAGTGTCTCGGCCGCGGCCTACCAGCTCATCCTCGACCGCAAGCTCGGCGCCTACGAGGTGCCGCAGGGCTGGGCCATCTTCGCCGCCGGCAACCGCCAGGGCGACCGTGGCGTGACCTACACCATGCCGGCGCCGCTGGCCAACCGTTTCTCGCACTACGAGGTGGAGGTGCACTTGGACGACTGGGTGCACTGGGCCTACAGCAATGGCATCGACGACCGTCTGATCGGCTTCTTGCGCTTTCGCCCCGACCTGCTGTTCGACTTCGATCCGGCGCACAATCCGGTGGCCTTCCCCTCGCCGCGTTCCTGGGAGTTTGCCCACAACGCGCTGCAGAAGTTCCAGGATCACCCGGAGGTGTTCCTCGGCGCGCTGCAGGCCTGCGTGGGACCGGCGGCGGGCGTGGAGCTGAAGGCCTTCATCGACAACCTGGACCAGATGCCGGATCTCGACGCCATCCTGCGCGGCGAGAAGGTACCGACGCCGAAGGAAGTGGACCTGCAGTATGCCGTCGCCTCGGCGCTGGTGGGACGCGCCATCCGCGCCAAGGGCACGCCGCAGGCGCAGGAGGTGTACGGCCGCATCCTCGACTACGCCGGCAGCTTCCGCCAGCGCGAGATGGGCGTGATGCTGGTCTCGGACATGCACCGCGCCATCGGCGAGGAGCTGTTCGAGGTACCCCAGTTCGCCCAGTGGGCCGACAAGATCGCCGATGTGATGCTCTACAGCTGAGCGAGCGATGGACCTGGAGGCGGTACAGACCAAGCTCACGGCGGCGCGCACGCGGCTGATCCTGGACAAGCCGTTCCTGGGCGCGCTGGTGCTGCGCCTGCCGATGGCCGCGGCCGACCCGAAGTGGTGCCGCACCACGGCCACCGATGCGCGCAAGCTGTACTACAACCCCCAGTACATCGATGCCCTGGATGTGGAGCAGGTGCAATTCGTGCTGGCCCACGAGGCCCTGCACTGCGCGCTGTCGCACTTTGCCCGGCGCGAGCACCGCAACAAGCAGCGCTGGGACCTGGCCTGCGACTACGCCATCAATCCGATCCTGCTCAAGGACGGGCTGAAACCGCCGCCTGGCATCCTCTACGAGCGCAGCTACGAGGGCATGACGGCGGAGGAGATCTATCCCTACATCGAGGACAACCCGCTCGAGGAGACCCTCGACGAGCATGTGTACGATCGTGACGACAGCGATGCCGACGGCAAGGGCGAGAACGCCGGGGAGAACGAGGGCAACGAC
>JALWNJ010000316.1:624-2933 GCA_026995955.1 Gammaproteobacteria bacterium | reverse complement strand
ACAGGGCGGCGGCGACGAAGGGCACGGCATAGGAGGTGCCGCTGGGCGGGCCGGACGGGCGCTTCGTCAGCGGCACCTCCTATGCCGTGCCCTTCGTCGCCGCCGCCCTGTTGCGTCGCCCCGAGCGCGAACTGCTGCGCACGGCGCGGGATCTGGGCGCCCCGGGTCGGGATCCGGTCTATGGCCAGGGCCTGCTGCAATGGCCGCCCTGCCCGGCCACCGGCCGCTGAGAGAGCCCGGACGCAAAGACGCCGGCGCGAGGCCGGCGTCTTCACATCGTGCAATCGGGCAGTCGATCAGCCGTGCACGTGGCCGTGCTGGATCTCTTCCGGCTGCGCGTCGCGCACGGAGACGATCTCGACCTCGAAGTTGAGGTTCTGGCCAGCCAGCGGATGGTTGCCGTCCACGGTCACGGTGTCGTCGCCGACCGCGGTCACGGTAACCACCACCGGGGTGCCGTCCGGGGTCTGGGCATGGAAGTTCATGCCGGGCTGGATCTCGATGTCCTGCGGGAACATCTCGCGCGGCACTTCCTGGATCTGCTGCTCGTCGCGCTCGCCATAGCCCTCGGCCGGCGGCACGCTGACGCTCAGCTTCTCACCCTCGGACTTGCCTTCCAGCGCCTTCTCCAGGCCGGGGATGATGTTGTTGGCACCGTGCAGATAGGCAAAGCTGCCGTCGTTCGACTCGTCGATCACGTTGCCCTGGTCGTCGGTCAGCTTGTAGTTGATGTTGACGACCTTGTTGTCTTCGATCTTCATGCAGTAAAACTCCTGAAAAATAGGGGATTTCGTCTTTCGGACGCGGCTGCGTAACAGAGGATGCCGTCGTGCCGGGGGATGCTCGGGAATGGAACGGGATCGTGCTGCGGAGGGCGCCGGAAAGCCATTGTACCACGCCTGCGCCCGCTGCGGGCGGCAGACAGCCACTTATATAGGGTCGGTGTGGCCATTTTGCAAGTCACTCGGCAGGCCGCCCCAGCCCAGCGCCTCGACGATGCGGAGGAACGCCGCATCCGGAGCGGCATGGAGCGACAGCACATCATGCCCGTTCGGGTGCGGCAGGCGCAGGCGCCACGAGACCAGCAGCAGCCGCCGGCAGCCGAAGTGTTCACGGAAAAAACGGTTGTGATGGCGGTCGCCGTGGTTCACATCGCCGACGATGGGATGGCTGATGTGATTGAAGTGGCGCCGGATCTGGTGCTGACGGCCGGTCAGCGGGTGCACCTCGACCAGGCTGTAGCGGGCCGTCGCATAGCGGCCCACGGCATACGGCAGCTCGCAGCGGGCCAGGGTGCGGTATTCGGTAATGGCCTCGCGCGCCTCCTGTCCGTCCGCGCCGCCGCCGTGGCGGGCCGCCAGTGGCCTCAGGGGCCGATCGATGCGGCCGGCGTCGTCGGTCCAGCCCCGTACCACGGCCAGGTAGCGCTTGTCGGCCTGGCGGTCGGCGAAGGCAGCGGCCAGACGGCCGGCACTGTCCGGATCCAGGCCGAAGACCATCAGCCCGGCGGTGGGCTTGTCGAGCCGGTGCACCGGGTACACGCGCTGGCCGATACGATCACGCACCAGTTGCAGCAGGAACTGACGCTCGCCGTGGTCGATCCCGCTGCGGTGCACCAGCAGGCCGGCCGGCTTGTACACCGCCACCAGCCAGTCGTCCTGATGGAGCACCGGGATGTCCTCGGGCCGCCAGCACCGGCGCTCAGTCATCGGAGCCGGATTCCCTGCGCAGCAAGCGCTCGATCACCCGCGCAGCGGCCATGAAACCGAACACCGCCGTCACGCCGGAAAACGATCCGTAACCCAGGCGGCAGTCGAGGTGCACCCCATGGATGCCGGGCTTTGCATGGCTGACACAGCCATCGCCGGTGGGATACACCGGCTGTTCCTCGGAGAACACGCAGTCCACGCCGAAGCGGCGCTTCGGGTTGCGGCTGAAGCCGTATTCCCGGCGCAGGCGCTGGCGCACCTTCGCCGCCAGCGGATCCTGCACCGTGCGGCTGAGATCGGCGATGCGGATGCGGGTGGGATCGCTCATGCCCCCGGCACCGCCGGTGGTAAGGATCGGGATGCGGTTGCGGCGGCACCAGTGGATCATGGCGGCCTTGAACTTGATGCTGTCGATGGCATCGATGACGAAGTCGTAGCCGCGCCCCAGGTAGTCCTCCAGGGTGCGGGTGGTGAGGTAGTCGTCGATCAGCAGGCAGCGGCACTCGGGGTTGATGTCCAGCACCCGCTGGCGCAGCACCTCGCCCTTGCTGCGCCCCAGGGTGCTGGTCAGGGCATGGATCTGGCGGTTGACATTGGTGG
>JALWNJ010000316.1:0-614 GCA_026995955.1 Gammaproteobacteria bacterium | reverse complement strand
GCACTCCACCGCCCAGGAACCGACGCCGCCCAGCCCCACCACGGCCACATGGGCACGGCGCAGCCGCTCGAGCCCGGCCTCGCCGAAGACACGGGCGATGCCGCCGAAGCGGGCCGGGTAGTCCGCCGCCTCAGTCATCCTCGTCCCGTTGCGGGGGGAAGCGCCTGCGCAGCTCCAGGATCTCGCGCGCCGCGCGCCGCGCCGCCTCCGGATAGTGCCGGTGCTCGATGTCGCGCAGTGCCGCCTCCAGTTCCTCGTCCGGGCGTCCTTCCCAGTGGCGGCGCCACTGCACCTCGTCGTGCGGATCGCGCGCCACGCGGTCGAGCATGCGATTGTAGAGCAGCAGCTTGCGCCCCAGCCCCCACAGCACTGCCACCACGGCGAGGAGGATCAGCACGGGAATGGCCCAGCCCGGCAGGTTCATCAGCAGCGCTCCCAGGAAAAGCTCAACACTTCGTCCAATGTGGCGCGCCCGAGCCGCAACATCAAGACCCGGTCCAGGCCGATGGCCACCCCGGCACAGTCCGGCAGGCCGGCACGAAGCGCCGCCAGCAGTCGCGCATCGGGCAACACCGGCGCCAGCCCGGCCGCCCGCCGGCGCCGGTTGTCCTTAT
>JALWNJ010000315.1 GCA_026995955.1 Gammaproteobacteria bacterium | reverse complement strand
TCAACTATCCTTGCGCCGCCCCTCTCCGCAGCCCTCCTCGCCTCGGCTAACTCGGAGATAAAGCTGTGGAGCCCGCTGTACACGTCCACGCCGGCCTCGAGCGCGTCCAGTATGTCTCGGAGCCAAGGCTCGGGGAGCCTACCCCCAACCGGCGCCGCGCCGAGTATAAGGGCCTCCGCGCCCCTCTCAAGCGCCTCCCTCAGCGAGGAGACGACAGGAATACCCTTCCGGCCAAGGCCCAGCACCTCGCCGGCGTCACGGCCAGCATTGAACGGATCCACGACCGCGACAAGGTCCCAGAGGAGACCGCCGTCGAATATCACAAGGTCGTGCCCTGTCTTGCCCTCCTCCCTGCCAAAGGCGCCGGGAGCGTATATCGCAGCCCTTCTCCTCCCCTTATGGTACACCATGGGCACGGTGTCCAGCCCCCGGGAGCGGGCCCGGCACAGCCACAGTGGGGGAGGAATTAAGCCCGAAGCCTCTCTGCACGCCATGCCTTCGGGGTTCGGAATGGCGAGAGACTGCTTCGATGCCCTGCTCTCCGCCGTGGAGGACGCATTGGGCCACGTGGAGGAGGCCAGGGAGGCTGTCGGGAAGCACCGAGGCAAGGGCGGAGGGCTCGCCCGGTTCCTTCGCCGCGCCGCCCTCGCCCCGGCCGATCCCTCGGCCCAGGACCGTGCCGTAGCGGCCCAGGCGCAGCAGATGGCGATCCAGGCCCAGGCCGAACTGGCACGCCAGCGCATGGAGGCGATCCGCGCCCGCCAGCAGGAACAGGAAGGCAGCCAACGCCCGGACAGGCCCTTGCCGACCCTGCGCGCAGCCGACACGCCGGCCGCACCCACCGCGCTCACCCTGGCCGAACCGCCCGAAGGAACCAGCCTCAATCTCGACGAGGTCGTCTAGCCCCGCCCATCCCTCACCCCGGGGCTACTCCACCCTCCGGACATTCCCGGACTTCCTGCAGCATCTGCCGATAGACCTGCGCCGTGGTTTCGTCGTAGCAGCAAGCGATGATGCACTCGAAACGCGCCTCGTAGCAGCGCATCACGCCCACGGCGATGCGGGTGGCGGCCCTGAGCGGATACCCGTAGGCCCCGGTACTGATGGCGGGGAACGCAATGCTGCGGATACCGTGCTCCAGCGCAAGCTCCAGGCTGTTGCGGTAGGCCGCGGCCAGTAGCTCCGGCTCGCCGTGATCACCTCCGCGCCACACGGGACCGACGGTGGAGATCACGTGCCTGGCCGGCAGCCGGAAGCCGGGCGAGATGCGCGCCTCGCCGGTGGGACAGCCGCCAAGGCCGCGGTTGTATTCGCGCAGTTCGGGCCCGGCAGCCCGGTGAATGGCGCCATCCACACCGCCGCCACCGAGCAGGGAGGAATTGGCCGCATTGACGATGGCATCGACCTCGAGCCGGGTAATGTCACCGACGCAGACCTCGATCATGGGGCGTTGATCCCTACTTGACCACCTTGAGTGCGGGACGGGCGCGACCGCCCTCACCCTTCTGGCCATCCCTTGAGCCGGAACCGCCGCCATCGCCACCTTCCGGCGGAGGCCCCTCTTCCTCCTCGAACATCATGCCCTGGCCGTTCTCGCGCGCGTAGATCGCCAGCACCCGCCACGGCGGCACCACGACCTGCATCGGCTGTCCGGAGAAGCGGGCGCTGAAGCTGATCTCGTCGTTTCCCAGGGTAAGACCATGCACGGCCATCGGTGCGATGTTGAGCACGATGCGACCGTTGTCCACATAGGCCTCCGGCACCTGGGCATCGCCATGCGCCGCATCCACCAGCAGGTAGGGGGTCAGCCCATTGTCGACGATCCACTGGTACACGGCCCGGATCAGATAGGGCCGGCTGGAGGTCATCTCCGGCATCAGGGGCGCATTTCCCTCTCGGCCTCGCTCAGGCTCTGCTGGAAGGCCGGCCGCTCGAAGATGCGCGCGGCATAGGCCTGCAGCGCCTTGGTCTGCTTGGGCGGAAGCTGCACCCCCCAGTGCGGCAACCGCCACAGGATGGGGGCCAGACTGGCATCGACCAGGCTGTACTGGTCGCTGAGGAAGAACGGCATGGCCTCGAAGATCTCGTTGGAGGCGATCAGCCCCTCGCGCAGGATCTTGCGCGCCGGCGCCGCCCGTTTCTCGTCACCGGACTCCAGATCCTCCACCAGCCGGTACCAGTCGTTCTCGATACGGAACAGGGCCAGCCGGGCATAGGCGCGGGAGACCGGATCGACCGGCATCAGCGGCGGGTGCGGAAAACGCTCGTCCAGGTACTCGATGATCACGCGGGCGTCGTACAGGACCAGATCACGGTCGATGAGCGTGGGCACCGAGTTGTAGGGGTTGATGTCCGACAGGTCCTCGGGCAGGTCGTCGGGGTCGATGTCGATGACATCGACGGTAATGTCCTTTTCCGCCAGCACGATCCGGCAGCGATGGCTTTCCGGACAGGTCGGCGAGGAAAACACGGTCATGACGGAGCGCCGGTTGGCAACCAGGGTCATGTTCTTCTCCACTCTGCATGCTGGGGAAACACGGGTGGCGCATTATAACAAAAAAGGGGCGCCTTCCGGCGCCCCTCCTGTTGCCTCTATCCCCTGCGGGATCAGTGCACGTCCTTCCAGTATTCCTTCTTCAGCAGATAGGCGAGGACGAAGAACACGGCCAGGAACAGCAGCACATAGAGCCCCAGCTTCATGCGCTCGAGCTTGACCGGCTCGCCGAGGTAGACCAGGAAGTTGACCAGGTCGCGAACCGCCTTGTCGTATTCCGGGCCGGTCATGGTTCCGGGCTGCACCATCTCGAAGCCGACGATGCGATGGTGCTTGTTGCCCTCGTGATCCTCGTACTCCTCGATCTTGGCCTTCTGCAGGCCCTGCAGCTCCCACAGCACATGCGGCATGCCCACATTGGGGAACACGGCATTGTTGACG
>JALWNJ010000314.1 GCA_026995955.1 Gammaproteobacteria bacterium | reverse complement strand
ATCTACTACCTCTACAAGCCATACCGGGCCCAGGACGACATCCCCGTCTTCGACACCGGCCTGGCCACCTTCGGCATGGGCCAGATGTTCCGTCCGGAGCGGTTCACCGGTCCCGACCGGGTGGGCGATGCCAACCGCCTGACCCTGGCCCTGACCCGCCCCTGGCTCACCGGCGGCAGCGAGCGCGGCCGGGTCTCGGCCGGCATCATTCGCCACTTCAGCGACCGCCGCGTGACGCTGCCGGGTGCGACGCCGGAAACCGACAGCCTCTCCGATGCTGCGCTCGAGCTTTCCCTCACCCCCCACCCCCGGTGGCGCGGCAACGCCTCGCTGCAGTGGAACCCGGTGCAGCGGCAGACCGTGCGCAGCAGTTTTGGCGTACAATACCGCCGCGACGGCCAGCGGGTGGTGAATCTCGGCTATCGCTACGACCGCGACAACTTCGAGCAGACCGACCTCTCCGCGGCCTGGCGGCTGACGCCTTCGTGGCTGGCGGTGGCGCGGTGGAACCATTCGCTGCGCGACGGATCCGACATCGAGACCCTCGCCGGGCTGGAATACGACAGCTGCTGCTGGCGCCTGCGCATGGTGGCACGGCGCTATGTCGGCACCATCCCCGGCGAATACCACACCGGTTTCCAGCTGCAGCTGGTGCTGAAGGGGCTCGGCGCGCTGGGCGACCGTGCCGACCGGACCATCGAACGGGAGATACCCGGACTTGAGATCAGTGACTGAACTGCGGCCCGCCCTGTTGCTGGCCATCCTGCTCCTGCTGCTGCCGGCCCTCTTGCCGGCCGCCAGCGGCGGGGAACCGGCCAGCGCGGACACGGCCAGCGCCCCCCCTCGCCTCCTCGACCGCATCGTGGCCATCGTCGAGGACGATGTCGTCACCTGGCGCGAGCTGTTGCAGCGCATGGATCGCATCGAGCGCCAGCTGCGCGAAAAGGGCATTGCCGTGCCCGCCCTGCCCAGCCTGCGCCGTCAGGTACTGGAACGGCTGATCCTGGAACGGCTGCAACTGCAACTGGCGCAGCGGCTCGGCATCCGCATCGACGACCTGACCCTCGACCGGCAGATGGAGCGCCTGGCGCGCGCCAACCAGATGAGTCTGCAGCAGTTCCGCGACATGATCGTCGCCGACGGCATCGATTACGCTGCCTTCCGCGAGGAAGTGCGCCGTGAACTGGCCCTGCAGGCCCTGCACAAGCGCATGGTGGACCAGAGCGTGCAGGTCTCCGACCGCGAGGTGGACGACCTCATCGCCAGCCAGAGCCAGTCCCTGTTCAAGGACACCGAGTTCCACATCCGCCACATCCTGGTGGCGGTCCCCGAACAGGCCACCCCGGAACAGGTACGCAAGGCGCGCAAAAAGGCCGAACGGCTGCTCAAGGCGCTGAAGGATGGAGCCGACTTCGCCGAACTGGCGGCACGCGAGTCCGACGGCCGCTACGCCCTGCAGGGCGGCGACATGGGCTGGCGCCCGCTGGGCCGGCTGCCGCGCATCTTCGTGCGCCCGCTGGCCCTGCTCAAGGTGGGCCAGATCAGTGACATCATCCGCAGCCCGGCCGGCTTCCACATCATCAAGCTCGAAGGCAAGCGCGGCGGCCAGCAGGCCTGGGTGGAGCAGACCCATGCACGGCACATCCTCATCAAGACCTCTGCGCTGACCAGCGACGCCGACGCCCGCGCCACCCTGGAATCGCTGCGCGCCCGCATCGAGGGGGGTGACGACTTCGCCCGTCTGGCGCGCGCCTATTCCGACGACACCGGCAGCGCCATCGAAGGCGGCGACCTGGGCTGGGCCAATCCCGGCACCTTCGTACCCGAGTTCGAGGCAGAGCTGAAGAAGCTCCAGCCAGGCGAGATCAGCGCCCCGTTCAAGAGCCAGTACGGCTGGCACATCGTGCAGCTGCTGGAACGGCGCAAGGTGGACAACACCGTCGACCTGCTGCGCAGCCGCGCCCGCCAACTGCTCTACGAGCGCAAGCGGGAGGAGCAGTTGCGCGAATGGCTGCGCCGGCTGCGTGACGAGGCCCATGTCGAGTACCTGATGCCCGGACTGGCGCCCGACGAGAACGACTGACCATGACCGCGCCACTGGCCTTTACCCCGGGCGAGCCGGCCGGCATCGGCCCCGATCTGGCCGTGCGGCTGCCGGAGCTGGCGCCGGACCTGCCGCTGGTGGTGCTCAGCGATCCCGGACTGCTGCGTCGCCGTGCTGCCCAGCGCGGCCAGCCGCTGGTGATCCGCACCTGGCAGGGAGAACCGGAGCCGGCCGGCCCGCACGCCCTGTGGTGCCTACCCGTGCCGCTCGCCTGCCAGGAGACGCCCGGCGTGCTGGATGCGGCCAATGCCAGTCATGTGCTCGCCACCCTCGACAGTGCCATCGACGGCTGCCTGGCCGGGCGCTTCTCGGGCCTGGTCACCGGCCCGGTGCACAAGGGCGTCATCAACGAGGCCGGCATCCCCTTCACCGGCCACACCGAATACCTGGCCGAGCGCTGCGGCGTGGACCAGGTGGTGATGATGCTCGCCACCGAGGGCCTGCGGGTGGCCCTGGCCACCACCCACCTGCCCCTCGCCCAGGTCCCCGCGGCCATCACCCGCGAGGGCCTGGCCCGGACCCTGCGCATCCTCGACGCCGACCTGCGCCGCCACTTCGGCATCGAGCGCCCGCGCGTGCTGGTCTGCGGCCTCAACCCCCACGCCGGCGAGGGCGGCCACCTGGGGCACGAGGAACGGGAGATCATCGAACCGGTCCTGGAGGCGCGGCGCGAGGCGGGCCTGGACCTCATCGGCCCCCTGCCCGCCGACACCCTGTTCACCCCCGCGCACCTGGACGGCGCCGACGCCGTCCTCGCCATGTACCACGACCAGGGCCTGCCGGTGCTCAAGTACAAGGGCTTCGGCAACGCCATCAACGTCACCCTCGGCC
>JALWNJ010000313.1 GCA_026995955.1 Gammaproteobacteria bacterium | reverse complement strand
CCACCTCCGGCAGCAGCTCGGCCGTGGGCCGGCCGGGGATGTGCAGGCGGTAGGCCAGCCAGGCGCCCTTCTCGTTCTCGATGCGCTCCAGGTCGTCCACCGCCGCGCCCACCGAGCGGGCAAAGCCCTCGGCGGCGGGGGTCGGCCGGCCCTCCTCGTCGAAGGCGGCCTGCAGCGCCGGGCCGCGGCGCAGTTCCTCGCGGTCGGGCTGCGCCACCGGCACCGCCTTGAGCCACAGCGCCAGCCGCCGCGGTGCGGCATAGGCCACGCATTCGGCCGCCGCCACGCCTGCCTCGGCCAGTCCCGTCGTCACGCCCTGCTCGAAGGCCGCCGACAGCTTCGGCAGCGCCTTGGGCGGCAGCTCCTCGGTACCGATCTCGATGAGGATGTCGCGTGTCTCGTTCATGCCGCGTCCTCCCCGGCCGGGTCGCGCAGCATGGGGAAGCCCAGCGCCTCGCGCGCCCGGTAGTAGGCCTCGGCCACGGCGCGGGCCAGTTCGCGCACGCGCAGGATGTAGCGCTGGCGCTCGGTGACCGAGATGGCATGGCGCGCGTCCAGCAGATTGAAGGTATGCGAGGCCTTGAGCACCTGCTCGTAGGCCGGCAGCGGCAGACCGGCCTCGATCAGGCGCCGGCTCTCGCGCTCGCAGGTGTCGAACCAGGCAAACAGCGCCTCGGTGTCGGCCTCCTCGAAGTTGTAGCGCGACTGCTCCACCTCGTTCTGGTGGAACACGTCGCCATAGGTGACCTCGCCCTCGGGGCCGCGCGACCACAGCAGGTCGTACACGCTCTCCACCCCCTGCAGGTACATGGCGATGCGCTCCAGGCCATAGGTGATCTCGCCGCTCACCGGACGGCACTCGAGCCCGCCGACCTGCTGGAAGTAGGTGAACTGGGTCACCTCCATGCCGTTGAGCCACACCTCCCAGCCCAGACCCCAGGCGCCCAGCGTGGGCGACTCCCAGTTGTCCTCCACGAAGCGGATGTCGTGCACCAGCGGATCGAAGCCCAGCGCCTCGAGCGAGCCCAGATACAGGTCCTGGATGTCGTCCGGCGAGGGCTTGAGCAACACCTGGAACTGGTAGTAATGCTGCAGGCGATTCGGATTCTCGCCGTAGCGACCATCGGTGGGGCGGCGCGAGGGCTGCACATAGGCGGTGCGCCAGGGCTCGGGACCGATGGCGCGCAGGAAGGTGGCGGGATGGAAGGTCCCGGCCCCCATCTCCATGTCGTAGGGCTGCAGCAGGGTGCAGCCCTGCTCGGCCCAGTACTGCTGCAGGGCCAGGATCAGCCCCTGGAAGGTGGAAACATCGAATGCTTGCGTGCTCATGCGGCTCTTCCGCTGCGATCGAAGCGGCAAAGTATATCGCAGTCGGCGCGGCCGGGGCGGCACAACGCAAACGGGCGCCCGAAGGCGCCCGTTTGCCGGGTCTGGCGTGGTCTCAGGCCTTCTTGATGTAGAAGGTGAATTCGCCGCCGGCCTCCTCGCTGGCCAGCAGCTCGTTGCCGGTCTGCTTGCAGAAGGCCTCGAAGTCCTTGACCGAACCGGGGTCGGTGGCCACGATCTTCAGCACCTCGCCGGAACCGAGCTGGGCGATGGCCTTCTTGGCACGCAGGATCGGCAGGGGGCAGTTCAGGCCACGGGCATCGAGTTCTTGGTTGAAGTCAGGCATGTTTCAATCCTCTGTTGACGGAGATACGCTGAAAATCTGTCCGGCAGCGTCGCCCAGCGGGCCGACCCGCCGCCACGGGGCCAAAACCCTATCACAGTTGGGCCGCGGGGTGCCAGACGCCATCCCACGCCATCCCACGCCATTGGCCCGTCGGATTCCTTTGCAAGACCCGCTTTTGGTAGCTACAATAAATACATGGACAGGGAAGTCGAGTTCGATCCGGCCAAGAGCGAACGGAATCGCCGCGAGCGCGGGCTCCCCTTTGGGCTGGTTCGCGATGTTGATTTCGAAACGGCCCTGATCCGGCTGGATCTGCGACGCGACTACGGCGAGCCCCGCTTCATGGCCCTGGGTACGATCGGCAATCGCCTCTACCACCTGGTCTTCACCCTGCGTGGCGACCGCATACGCGTCATCAGCCTGCGCAAGGCCAATCGACGGGAGGTACTGCGCTATGCCCAGCATCAAAACACATGATGGCCGTACCATCGAGCTGCCGGACGAGGAAGAAGACCGCCGCCTTACGCAACAGGCGCGCGAGGACGGCACCCTGCACTCCGAGGCCGAACTGGCGGCCTTTCAGCCCTTTGAACAGTCACCGCTGCCCGAATCCTTCAAGCGCGCCGTGCGCCGTGGACGGCCACGCAAGGCCCGGCGCAAGGTGCTGGTTTCCATCCGTTACAGCCCGGAGGTGATCGATCACTTCCGGGCCACCGGCAAGGGGTGGCAGACGCGCATGGACGAGGCGCTGCGGCAGTGGATCGAAGAGCACGGCGGCAGCTGACCCGGCGCATGGCCAAGGAGCCCCATCGCAGATGAAACTCGCCTTCACCAAGATGCACGGCCTCGGCAACGACTTCGTCGTCATCGACGCCACCCGCCAGCCGGTCGCGCTGACCCCGGACGACATCCGCTTCCTCGCCCACCGGCGCATAGGCGTGGGTTGCGACCAGGTGCTCGTCGTCGAGCCGCCCGGCAGTGACGAGGCGCTGTTCCGCTACCGCATCTTCAATGCCGACGGCAACGAGGTGGAGCAGTGCGGCAACGGTGCCCGCTGCTTCGCCCGCTTCGTGCGCGACAAGGGGCTCACGGATCGCGACGAGATCCCGGTGGAGACCGCGGCCGGCCTCATCGTCCTGCGCGTGCAGGAGGACGGTCAGGTGTCGGTGGACATGGGCGAACCGCGGCTCGAGCCGGCCGAGATCCCGTTCGAGGCCGAGCAGCAGGCCGTCCTCTACCCCTTGCAAGTGGGCGACCAGACCCTGCAGATCGCCGCCGTCTCC
>JALWNJ010000312.1 GCA_026995955.1 Gammaproteobacteria bacterium | reverse complement strand
CGCATGTACTGGGCACTGTGGCAACCCATGCAGTAGTTGACGAACAACTTCGCGCCGCGCTGCAGGGAATCCTGGTTCTCCAGATCGACATCAGCCTTGTCGAGCGGGAACCCCCCGCCGCTGGCCATCGCCGCCAGGGGCGCGAAACCCAGAAAAATGGCAATCAGAATCAGCTTTTTCATTTCATCGTCACCCTTTCCGGAACGGGTTTGGTCTTCTCGTTCTTGCTGATGAAGTACAGCGCGACGAAGAAGCCGAAATAGATGGCGCCGAAGATGCGCGCGAACATGGTCAGCACCGGCGTGGCCGGCTGCATGCCCAGCCAGCCGAGGGCCAGGAAGCTGATCACGAACAGCGTCAGGATCACCTTGTACGCGGTGGAGCGGTAGCGGATGGAACGCACCGGACTGCGATCGATCCAGGGCAGGAAGAACAGCACCGCAATCGCCGCGAACATGGCCACCACGCCGAGGAACTTGTCGGGCACCGCGCGCAGGATGGCGTAGTACGGAGTGAAGTACCACACCGGCGCGATGTGCTCAGGCGTCTTCAGCGGATCGGCCGGGATGAAGTTGGCATGCTCGAGGAAGTAGCCACCCATCTCCGGGATGTAGAACACCACGATGCTGAAGAACATCAGGAACACCACCACGCCGACGATGTCCTTGACGGTGTAGTAGGGATGGAAGGGAATGCCGTCCAGCGGCACGCCGTTCTCGTCCTTCAGCTTCTTGATGTCGACGCCGTCGGGGTTGTTGGAACCGACTTCGTGCAGGGCGATGATGTGCGCGATGACCAGCGCGATCAGCACCAGCGGCACGGCGATGACATGGAAGGCGAAGAAGCGGTTCAGGGTGGCGTCGGAGATGACGTAGTCACCGCGGATCCACAGCGCCAGGTCGTCGCCCACCACCGGGATGGCACCAAACAGCGAGATGATCACCTGCGCGCCCCAGTAGGACATCTGGCCCCAGGGCAGCAGATAGCCCATGAAGGCCTCGGCCATGAGCGCCAGGTAGACGAACATGCCGAAGATCCAGATCAGTTCGCGCGGGGTCTTGTACGAACCGTACATCAGGCCGCGGAACATGTGCAGGTAGACCACGATGAAGAAGGCCGAGGCACCGGTGGAGTGCATGTAGCGGATCAGCCAGCCCCAGTTGACATCGCGCATGATGTACTCGACCGAGGCAAAGGCCAGGCCGGCATCCGGCTTGTAGTTCATGGTCAGGAAGATGCCGGTGACGATCTGGATCACCAGCACCAGCAGCGCCAGGGAGCCGAAGAAGTACCAGAAGTTGAAGTTCTTCGGCGCATAGTACTTGGACAGATGCTCCTCCCACATCTTGGTGAGCGGGAAGCGGGCATCGATCCAGGCCAGGAGGTTGGTCATCGTCTTGCCCATCATGCAGCCCCTTCTTGGTCTACGCCGATCAGGATGCGCGTGTCACTGAGGTACTTGTGCGGCGGGATCGGCAGGTTGAGCGGCGCAGGCACGCCCTGATACACACGGGCGGCCAGATCGTAGCGGGAACCATGGCAGGGGCAGAAGAAACCGCCCTTCCAGTCCGGCCCCAGATCGGCGGGCGCCACATCGGGACGGTAGGTAGGTGCACACCCGAGGTGGGTACAGATGCCGATGGTCACCAGGTATTGCGGCTTGATGGAGCGATGCTCGTTCTTGCAGTACTCCGGCTGATCGGACTCGTCGGAGTTCGGATCGCGGAGCTGATCGTCCAGCTCGGGCAGGGTCTTGAGCATCTCCTCGGTGCGGTAGACCACCCAGACGGGCTTGCCGCGCCACTGGAAGGTCACCATCTGACCGGGCTCCAGACCACTGATGTCCCCTTCCACGGGGGCGCCGGCGGAGCGTGCCCGGGCACTGGGCAGCATCGAAGAGACGAAGGGCACGGCCACCGCAACGGCGCCCGCGGCACCCACCACGCTGGTGGCGGCCACGAGGAAGCGGCGACGGCTCTTGTCTACGCCATCATTTGCCATAGGTTGTTCTCCCCAATCGACTGAAACGCGTTGTTGCCGACCCTGGCATGAAGGGCTCCTGCCCGACCGGTATATTAGATGATTCTGAAATACCGGCCCCGAATTGGCCGCTAGTATCCAACAACTCGCGTTGCATTTCCAGCCTGCGAACGGGCTTTTTGCACCCAGCCCGCTGATACCTCAGGGGTTTACACGGGATTGTCGATGTCGATGAAGCGGTGCTCGAGACCGAATTCCGCCGCCAGGTGCGCACCCAGCGCCTGCACGCCATAGCGTTCGGTGGCATGGTGGCCGCAGGCGAGGTAGTGGATGCCCCGCTCACGGGCCACATGGACGGTCTGCTCGGAGATCTCGCCACTGAGAAAGGCATCCAGACCGGCGTCGGCGGCACGATCGATCCACGACTGGGCGGCACCACTGCACCAGCCGATGCGCCGGATCGGATGACCGCCGCCGTCGATGGCCAGGGGCTCGCGGCCAAGCGCCTGGGCCACATGGGCCGCCAGTTCGGCGAGCGAAGTCTCCGCCTCGACCCGTCCCATCCAGCCGATGCCCTGCTCGTCGAGCCGCCCCTCGGGATGCAGGCCCAGGCGTTCGGCGAGCTGCGCGTTGTTGCCCAGCGCCTCGTGCGCATCGAGCGGCAGATGGTAGGCCAGCAGGGACATGCCGGACTCGATCAGGCGGCGGATGCGGCGCCCCTTCATGCCCACCAGCGGCTGCGGCTCGCCCTTCCAGAAGAAGCCGTGATGCACCAGCAAAAGGTCCGCACCGGCCTCGGCGGCGGCATCGATCAGGGCCTGACAGGCGGTGACCCCGGAGACGACAAGGCGCACCTCGCCGCGGCCCTCCACCTGCAGGCCGTTGGGGCAGTAGTCCTGGAAGGCGTCGGCCTGCAGCAGCCGGTCGCAGTAGTCGACGAGTTCGTGCAAAGTGGCCATCTGTCGTCCTCGGATCGGTGCGTGGGGCCC
>JALWNJ010000311.1 GCA_026995955.1 Gammaproteobacteria bacterium | reverse complement strand
GCATCAGCGGATGTGCAACCAAGAACAGGGGCAAGGAACTTGGGACGAGTAGCGAGGTAAAACGGTACCCCAACCACCCTCGTTCCAAGCCACAAGTCCCTCGATCCCTGGAAAAGGGGTCCGTCCCTTTCCCCGCGGTGCAACGGCGAGAGGCGAGGAACCTGGGAACGAGGCAAAATTAAGCCTCGGCAACCCTAGTCCCCAGTTCCTCGTCCCTCGTCACTTACTTGAGTCGGTACAACACCCCGGGATTGCAGCGGATCATCTCGAAGGCGTCGGAATAGCTGGTAATCGACTCGGAGGCACCGAGAAAGAGGTAGCCGCGCGGATTGAGCACACCGGCGATGCGCTCGATGATGTCCTTCTTGTTCTCGGCGGAGAAGTAGATAAGGACATTGCGGCAGAAGACGATGTCGAACTTGCCCAGCGCACGGTAGCTCTCGAGCAGGTTGAGGACGCGGAAGCTGGCACGGGCCTTGATCTGCGGCAGGACTTCCCATTCGCGCTCGCTCACCTGGCGGAAGAACTTCTGCTTGCGCTCGGGTGACAGGCCCCGGGTCATGGCCAGGTGGTCGTAACGCCCCTGCTGCGCCTGGCGCACCACGGCGGGCGAGATGTCGGTACCCACAATGCGGACATCGCCGCGCAGCTTGCCGGGGTTGGCGGCGCGGTATTCCTCGGCCGTCATGCTGATGGAATAGGCCTCCTGCCCGGTGGAGCAGGCAGCGGACCAGATCTTGATCTGGCCACCCTGGTCCAGCTCGGGATAGAGACGGCTCTTGAGGATGTCGAAGGGAAAGCCGTCACGAAACCAGAAGGTTTCGTTGGTGGTCATGGCCTCGATGACCCGCTCCTTCATGCCCATCGGCGGACGGGTCACCAGCAGCTTTATGAGCTCTCCCACGGAGCCAACCCGGTATTCGTCGAGCAGGCCGGTGAGGCGACTGGTGACGAGGTAGTGCTTGTTGTCACCCAGTACGAGACCGCAGCTGCGCTCGAGAAACTCCTTGAACTGCTCGTATTCCGCTGCGTTCAGCTGTTGCGTGGACAAGTGCGTTCCCTGAATGCGATGGTGTATGCGATAGACGCCATTCTACTCTACCAGGAGGAGCGGTTTCCTTACGGCTTCGCGCCTTCGGTCTCGGGGTGGCTGTGGGTGACCTGCGACTGCACCCGGTCGAGCACGGCCTGCGCCAGCTCGTCGGCCTTGAACTTGGGCAGGAAGTGATCGGCGCCGACCTTTTCTACCATGGCGTTGTTGAACACGCCACTGAGCGAGGAATGCAGGATCACATAGAGATCGGCCAGGCGCGGATCCTTGCGGATCTCGGAGGTCAGGGTGTAGCCATCCATCTCCGGCATCTCGATGTCGGAAATCACCAGCGAGATCTCGTCCTGCAGCCGGTCCTCATCGGCCCACTGCTTGAGCTGGTTCAGCGCCTCGCGCCCGTCACGCACCAGCACGCTCTCGATGCCCACCTGCTCCAGCGCACGCTTGACCTGGTTGCGCGCGACCATGGAGTCGTCGGCCACCAGCACCCGGCGCAGCACGGGCCGTTCCATGTCCACTGCCTCGCGGATTTCCTCGGACACATCCTTCTGTGAACCGACCACCTCCTCGAGAATGCGCTCGACATCGACGATCTCGATCAGTTCGTCCTCGAAGCGCGTGACCGCCGTCATGTAGCTGCCCCGCTCGGTGCCTTTGGGCGGCGGCATGATCTCTTCCCAGTTGCAGTTGATGATGCGGTCCACCTCGGTGACCAGAAAGCCCTGCACATAGCGGTTGAACTCGGTGATGATGACGAAGCCCTCGTCGATGTTCTCGATGCCGCGATAGCCGAGCGCCCGCGACAGATCGATGACGGGGATGGTCTGCCCACGCATGTTGCCGATGCCGACCACATGGGGGTGCGCCTCGGGTACCCGCTTGAGCGGCGGGCAGGGGATGACCTCGCGCACCTTGAACACATTGATCGCGAAGCGCTGCCGCACGCCGATGCGGAACAGCAGCAGCTCCAGTCGGTTCTTGCCGACCAGCTGGGTACGCTGGTTGACGCCATCGAGCAGACCTGCCATGCCTGGGATCCTCCTCCTGATGTTTCCGGGCATGCGGGATGATGCCCGATTCTGTGGCCGCGGACATTGTACCTTGGCCCAACAGACAATATAGCGGCAGATGGGTAGGATTGCTTTAGCCTGCGCGACCACAGAGCCTGTTTCCGGACCCGATCGCTTCGATTGGCTATGCTCACGGAAGGTGAACCCGTACGAGGTGCATGGGACGGCATGTATCTTGCAGGATCGCCTGTACCCTGCCCAAGAACCACCATCAGCCGGAGAGAAGAGAACCAATAATGAGCCCCTTCCTCAATACCCGCAAGGCCCTGGCCGTGCTCGAGGCGGCCATGCACCAGGACCTCGAGGCGCTGGCCCGCCAGCGTGGTACGGCAAAGGCCCTGGCGCCCATCATGGGCGAGATCGAACAGGGCCACAAGATCCTCGAGGCCATCGCCCGTGTCTCGCTCGACGGCCTGCGCACGATCATCACCACCATGGAACAGGGCAGCAACTTCTCAAAGGAGATCAATGCGATAGGTGACAATGTCAACAGCGTGGCCACGGCCGTGGAGGAGATGGCCGCCAGCGCCGCCTCGGTGGCACAGCATGCCGAACAGACGGTGCAGATGGCCGACCAGAGCCTGGAGCGGACCCAGCTCGGCAACCAGCACGTGTCCAGCCTGATGGGCGATCTGGGGCTGCTGGAGGAGGCCGTCAATTCCATGGCGCAGGGAGTGGGCAAGTTCGTCGAATTCACGACGGAGATCGACCAGCTCACCACCATCGTCAACGACATCGCGCAGCAGACCAATCTGCTGGCACTCAATGCCGCCATCGAGGCCTCCCGTGCCGGCGCCCAGGGACGGGGCTTTGCAGTGGTGGCCGACGAGGTGCGCACGCTCGCGCAACGCACGCAGGATTCCAC
>JALWNJ010000310.1 GCA_026995955.1 Gammaproteobacteria bacterium | reverse complement strand
GGTCCTCACCACCGGCGGCGTCTCGGTGGGCGAGGCAGCCTACAACAAGACCGTGCTGGAAGAACTGGGCGAAATCGGCTTCTGGCGCATCGCCATGAAGCCGGGCAAGCCCCTGGCCTTCGGGCGCATCGGCGCGGCGCGCTTCTTCGGCCTGCCGGGCAATCCGGTGTCCACCATGGCCACCTTCGTGCTGTTCGTGCGCCCGGCCCTGCAGCGCATGATGGGGCGCGAGCCCCAGGCCCCGCTGCGGCTGCGCGCGCGGGTGCTCAACGACCTGCGCAAGTCGCCGGGGCGCAAGGATCACCAGCGCGGCATCCTGCGTCAGGAGGGAGACGAACTGGTGGTGGAGACCACCGGCCTGCAGGGCTCGCATGTGCTCTCGTCGATGAGCCGCGCCAACTGCTTCATCGTGCTGCCGCGCGAATCCGGCCCGGTATCGGCCGGCGAGATGGTCGAGGTGCTGCCCTTTACCGGGCTATTGTGACGCCGTATCGCCGACCGTGGGCAGCGGCAGCGCCTCCAGCGTGCGCTGCAGCGCGCCGCGATTGTCCGCCACCACCCGGCGCCCCGCCTCCCCGGCCGCATCGCGCGACAGCGGATCGGCCAGCCAGCCCGTCAGCACCTCGGCCAGCCGCGCCGCGTCCGGTACCTCGCGCGCGGCCCCGGCCGCGATCAGCTCGGGATAGATGGCGGCAAAGTTGTGCCAGTGCGGCCCGGTGATTACCGGCACGCCCAGCGCCGCCGGCTCCAGCGGATTGTGGCCGCCGTGCGGTACCAGGCTGCCGCCGACGAAGGCGATGTCGGCCGCCGCATAGAAGGCCAGCAGTTCGCCCAGCGTATCGCCCAGGTAGACGCTGTCAGCGGCCCCCGGCAGCGCCCCGCTGCTGCGGCGGCGGAAGGAGAAGCCGTCCTGCCCGATCAGTTCGGCCACCGCGTCGAAGCGCTCGGGGTGGCGTGGCACCAGGATCAGCAGCGCATCCGGGGCCTGCTTCAGCAGCCGACGGTGGGCCGCCAGCACCAGGGCGTCCTCGCCCTCGTGGGTGCTGCCGGCGACCCATACCGGCCGATGGCCCAGCGCCAGGCGCAGGGCCTCGCCGGTGGCCGTGGCGCTGGCCGGGATCTCGAGATCGAACTTGAGGTTGCCGGTCACGCGCACCTCGCGCGCGCCCAGTTCGCGGAAGCGTTCGGCATCGGCCTCGGCCTGCGCCAGCACGCGAACCCCGGACAGGGCCCCGGCCAGTAATGGCCGGATACGCCGATAGCCGCGCAGGCTGCGCTCCGAGAGCCGCGCATTGACGATGCACACCGGGATCCCGCGCTTGCGACAGGCGGCGAACAGGTTGGGCCAGATCTCGGTCTCCATCACCAGCAGCAGATCGGGGCGGGTGCGGTCGAGGAAATGGGCCACCGCCTGTGGCAGGTCCCAGGGCAGATAGTGATGCGCCACCTCGTCACCGAACAGGCGTCGTACCTGCGCCGAGCCGGTGGGGGTGGTGGTGGTCACCAGCCAGTCGTGTGCCGGCAGCCGCGCCTGCAGGGCGCGCAGCAGGGGCGCGGCGGCGATGGTCTCGCCCACCGAGACGGCGTGCAGCCAGATGCGCGGGGCCTGTGGCAACGGGGGCACCAGCCCCAGACGCTCGCCCCAGCGGGCGCGGTAGGCGGGATTGCGCCGCCCCCGCAGCCACAGCCGCACGAAGGCCGGAGGCAGCAGCAGGTACAGCAGGGCGCTGTAGAGCCAGCGCGCCAAGCGCTCAGGCTTCCGCGTTGAGCCAGTCGAGGTAGCGCTTCACGCCTTCCTCCACCGTGAGGAAAGGGGCGTCGTAGCCGGCGGCACGCAGCTGCCCGAGATCGGCCTCGGTAAAGCTCTGGTAGCGCCCCTTGAGGTGATCCGGGAAGGGAATGTACTCCTTCTCGCCCCGCCCGTGCCAGGCGATGACCGCATCGGCCACGTCGTTGAAGCTCTGCGCGCGGCCGGTTCCGAGGTTGAAGATGCCGGACTTCTCGGGATGGTCCATGAACCAGAGGTTCACTGCCACACAGTCGCCGACATACACGAAGTCGCGGCGCTGCTCGCCATCGGCATAGCCGTCGGAGCCCTCGAAGAGGCGGCAGCGACCGTTCTCGACGATCTGGTTGTTGAAGTGGAAGGCCACGCTCGCCATGCTGCCCTTGTGTTGCTCGCGCGGGCCATACACATTGAAGTAGCGGAACCCCACCACCTGACTGCCAGCAGCGGGCAACAGGCGGCGCACGTACTGGTCGAACTGGAACTTGGAATAGCCATAGACATTGAGCGGCCGCTCGTACTGCCGGTCCTCGACGAACTTCGGCCCCATGCCGTACACCGAGGCGGATGAGGCATAGAGGAAGGGCACCCGCCGGTCCAGGCACCAGTGCAGCAGCTCCTTGGAGTATTCGTAGTTGTTGTCCATCATGAACCTGCCGTTCCACTCGGTGGTGGCCGAACACGCCCCCTCGTGGAACACGGCGCGCACCTCGCCCCAGCCGGTGTCGAGCCCGGAACGGACGATCTCGCGGAAGGCGTCCTTGTCCAGATAGTCGGCAATGTCGAGATCGGCGATGTTGCGGAACTTGGTGCCATCCTCCAGATCGTCCACCACCAGGATGTCGCGCTCGCCACGCTCGTTGAGCGCCTTGACGAGGTTGCTGCCGATGAAGCCGGCACCGCCGGTTACGATGATCATGTCGTTCTATCCCCGTTCGCTGTTGCGGATGCGCTCGACGATGTCGGTGGTCGAGCAGCCGTCCAGAAAGTCCAGAATGCGTACCTCGCCGCCGGCCCCGACCACGCAGTCGTGGCCGGCGATGTCCTCGGGCCGGTAGTCACCGCCCTTGACCAGCAGATCCGGGCGCACGCGGCAGATGAGCCGCTCCGGCGTGTCCTCGGAGAACGGTACCACCCAGTCCACCGCCGCCAGCCCGGCCAGTACCGCCATGCGCCGGTCGAGCGGATTGATGGGCCGCGTCTCGCCCTTGAGCCGGCGCACCGAATCGTCGTCGTTGACCGCCACGATGAGCCGGTCGCCCAGCCGCCTGGCCTGCTCCAGATAGGCCACATGGCCCTCGTGCAGGATGTCGAAGCAGCCGTTGGTGAACACGATGCGCTCGCCATGCGCGCGCGCGTCCTCCACCGCCAGCATCAGCTGCTCCTCGCTCAACACCCCCTGCAGCGAATCGTCGTGCTCGTGCAGGGCGCGGCGGATCTCCGGCACCGTGACCGTGGCGGTACCCAACTTGCCCACCACGATGCCCGCCGCCATGTTGGCCAGCAGCACCGCCTGGCGCATCTCCAGCCCGGCCGCCAGCCCCGCCGCCAGGGTGGAGATCACGGTGTCGCCGGCGCCGGTGACATCGAACACCTCGCGCGCCCGCGTGGGCTGGTGGAAGGGCGGCTTGCCCGCCATCAGCAGGGTCATGCCCTGCTCGCTGCGGGTCACCAGCAGGCCGCCGAGTCGCTCGCGCTCGATCAGGGCCATGCCCTTCTCCACGATCTCGTCCTCGTCGGCACAGGGGCCCACCACCGCCTCGAACTCCTTCAGGTTGGGCGTGATCAGGGTGGCGCCGCGGTAGTGCGAAAAGTCGCTGCTCTTGGGATCGACCAGCACCGGCTTGCCGGCCGCGCGGGCCGCCTCGATGAACTCTCGCGCATGGCGCAGTGCCCCCTTGCCGTAATCCGAGAGGATCACTACATCGGTGTCGGCCAGCAGGGCCTCGAAGCGATCGGTGAGCGCGGCGTGATCGACGCCGGAGAAGCCCTCCTCGAAATCCAGCCGGATGAGCTGCTGGTGCCGGCTCAGTACGCGCAGCTTGGTCACCGTGGGGTGCCCGCTCATGCGCTCGAAGGCACAGTCCACCCCGGCGGCCTCCAGCAGCCGCTGCAGGCTGTCGGCAGCCTCGTCGTCGCCGGTGAGCCCCATCAGACGCGCCTGTCCGCCCAGCGCGGCAATGTTCAGCGCGACATTGCCGGCACCGCCCGGGCGCTCCTCGATCGCGTCCACGCGCACTACGGGCACCGGCGCCTCGGGCGAGATGCGCGAGGTGTCGCCGTGCCAGTAGCGGTCGAGCATCACATCGCCGGCGATCAGGACGCGGGCATTGTCGAAGGCGGGTATCTGCAGCTTCATGCCGAATGAATGCGCAAGGGGCGGTTCGTTGCGAGGCGCCATGATACCACGCCGGCCGCTCGCCCTCCCCCTGCCGACTCGGCTAGAATGGACGGGCCTTGCTCAAGAGATGACGCATGTCACGGCCTGCCCCCCAACAGACCCGGCTGGTCCAGCCCCGCTGCTGGCGCACCGCGCTCGTGGTCGGCGGCATGTGGCTGGTGGCGCGCATGCCGCGTCCCGCGCGCATGGGACTGGGCTGGATACTGGGCCAGGCCATTCATGCCGTGGCCGCACGGCGCCGCTTCATCGCCCGCGTCAACATCGGACTCGCCTTCCCCGAACTTTCCGAGGGCGAACGCAAACGGCTGGTACGCAACAGCTTCGTCTCCGCCGCGCGTGGCATGCTGGAGACGGCCACAGCCTGGTTCGGCCCGCAACGGCAGATCGACGGTCAGGTGGAGATCCGCGGACTGGAACACCTGGACGCCGCCATCGCCACCGGCAAGGGCGTCATCATGCTCGGTTCGCACACCACCAGCATCGAGATCTGCGGCCGCGCCCTGGGGCGAATCCGGCCTTTCCACACCACCTACAAGCCGGACCGCAACCCCTGTTTCGAACAGATCATGCGCCAGCGCCGCGTCGCCATCTATGGCGACGCCATTCCCATCACCGACATGCGCCGCATCGTGCGTACCCTGAAGCAGGGTGGCATCATCTGGTATGCACCGGATCAGAACTACGGTCGCAGGAACAGCGTCTTCGTGCCCTTCTTCGGCGTGGCCACGGCCACGACCACCGGCGGCGCCCGTCTTGCCCGCATGGGGAATGCCGTGGTGCTGCCCTGTTTCTCGGTGCGCCAGCCCGATGGCCGCAACCTGCTGGAGTTCCTGCCCATGCTGGAAGGCTTTCCGAGCGACGACCCCGAGGCGGATACGGCCCGAATCATCCGCATCATCGAGGACTACATGCGCCGTTACCCCGATCAGTACCTGTGGATGCACTCCCGCTACAAGGACCACCCCGAGGGCGGGCTGAACCGTTACGAACGCTACCGCGAGGGCCTGCCGCATGTCTGACGGCCATCGGACCGACCCGTTGCGGGATGTCGAAAGGGCGCTGGTCATCAAACTGCGCCATCATGGCGATGTGCTGCTCACCAGCCCGGTGTTCAGCGTTCTGCGGCATCACCGCCCCGGCATCGAGATCGATGCCCTGGTCTACGAGGAGACGGCCCCGCTGCTTCAGGATCACCCGGCCATCCGCCACATTCATGCCGTCCGGAAAGGGGGCGGCGCCGCTGCCGACTGGCATCTGGCAAAGACCCTGCGCCGCCAGCGATACGATCTCGTCATCCATCTCACGGAGAGCTGGCGCGGCGCGCTGCTGTGCCGTTATCTCAGGCCCCGAATCTCGGTCACCGCGCGCTGGCCGCGCCGGGCAGGCTCGGGCTTCTGGCAGCGCAGCTTCACCCACCACTACCCGCTGCCGCAACGGCTGCGGCACACGGTGGAGAAGCATCTGGACGCCCTGCGCTGCCTGGGCATTCACCCGGCTCCGGAAGAGCGTGCCCTGCTGATGGTTCCGGGCAGCGAGGCAGAAGCCTCCGTCAATCGCATCCTGGACCGGAACGGACTGCGCGGGCGGCCCTTCATCCACTTCCACCCCACCTCGCGCTGGCTGTTCAAGTGCTGGGGCATCGGCCAATGCAGCCGCTTCATCGCCCTGCTCCAGCAACGCGGCCATCCCGTGGTCGTAACAGCAGCCCCGACGCCTGCGGAACTCAAGCGTATCAAGGCCATCCTCGAACCGCTGGAACAGCCGGTCGTGGATCTTTCGGGCGAGCTGAACCTGCGCGAACTGGCGGCGCTCACCGCCCACGCCCGCTGCTTCGTCGGCATGGACTCGGTCCCCATGCACATCGCCGCGGCCATGGACACCCCGGTGGTCGCCCTGTTCGGCCCCAGCGGCGACGACGAATGGGGGCCCTGGATGGTGCCCCAGCGCGTCCTGACAACCCCGGTACCGTGCCGCCCCTGCGGCATGGACGGCTGTGCCGGCAGCAAGGTCAGCGACTGCCTCGAACGCATCCCGCCCGAGGCCGCCCTGGCCGCGGTCGAGGAACTGATCGGCGCATGACCCTGCGCCTGGCCCTCATTCGCCAGCGCTACCGCCCCGACGGGGGCGCGGAGCGTTTCGTAAGCCGGGTCATCGAGGCCCTGCAGCAGGACGATGTCGAGCTTACCGTCATCGCCCGCTCGTGGGAGGCCCTGCCCGGCGCCCGGCTGCTGCGCTGCGATCCCTTCCACATCGGACGCCTGTGGCGCGACCGCAGCTTTGCCCGCTGCGCCTGCCGGGCAGCCGAACAGCATGATTTCGATCTGGTACAGTCCCATGAACGCATCCCCTGCGCCGAGGTCTACCGCGCCGGTGACGGGGTCCACGCCACCTGGCTCGAGCAGCGTGCGCGGGTGTTGCCAGCCTGGCGCGCCTGGGCCATGCGCCACAACCCCTATCACCGCTATCTGCTGCGCACGGAGAAGGCGCTGTTCGAGTCCCCGGTCCTGCGCGCTGTCATCTGCAATTCGCAAATGGTGCGGGAGGACATCCTGGCTCGCTTCGCCATCGACGGGGCCCGCGTGCATGTCATCTACAACGGCGTCGACACGCAGCGCTTTCATCCTCGCCAGCGCGACCAGGCCCATTCGTTGCGCGCGGCCCTGGGACTGCCCATCGACCCGCCCCTGCTGCTTTTCGTCGGCTCGGGTTTCGAACGCAAGGGGCTCGCCGCAGCCATCCAGGCACTGGCCCGGGCGCAGACGGCGGCGCACCTGGTGGTCGTGGGCGGCGACAAGCACCTGCCGCGCTATCGGCGGCTGGCCCGGAAGCTGGAGGTGTCCGACCGCGTGCACTTCCTCGGACCGCTCCAGGCGGTGGAGCACGCCTATGGGGCCGCCGATGCCCTCGTCCTGCCCACCCTCTACGACCCCTTCCCCAACGCGACGCTGGAGGCCATGGCCTGTGGCCTGCCCGTCATCGTCAGCCGACAGGCAGGCACCCGCGAGATCGTCCGGGAAGGACAGAACGGGCTCACCTGTGATGCGCTGGACATCGAGGCCCTCGCCCGGCACATCGAAACCCTGGCCAATGCCTCACGAGCGGCGGAAATGGGCCGCGAGGCCCGTCGAACCGTGGAGCCCATGACCCTGGAGACCATGAATCGCGCCCTGAGGGAGCTCTACGAACGACTGCTGAATGCCGCGCCCGGGCGGTCTGCGCCAAGCACCCACTCGTAGATCTCCAGGATCCGAGCCACCATGACCTCGGTCGTGCAGCTTGTGATGGCCGAGTCCCGCGCCTTGGCACGCAGCCGTTGCCTGAGGGCGGCATCCTCGATGACCCGCCGCATCCCCTCGCGCAGGGCATGGGGATCGCCGGCAGGTACCAGCAGCATGTTGTCCCCCTGATACAGATCCGAGGTGCTGCCGGCATCCGTGGCCACCACCGGCAGCCCCATCAGGAGCGCCTGCATCACCGACTGCGGCACGCCCTCCTTGCTGTCGGAGGAAAGCACAAAGAGATCGAGCGCTGCCAGCACCTGCTCCGGCTTCTCCACATGGCCCAGCAGGCGTACCCGGTCTGAAAGCTCGAGTGCCTGGATCTGCCTTTCGATGGTCTCGCGCATCGGCCCTTCACCGGCGAGCAGCAATCGAAGCTCGGGATGGCGTTCCGTCAGTCCGGCAAAGGCCTGCAGCAGCAGATCGTGCCGCTTGAAGCTGCGCAGCACGGCCACCATGCCGATGGCAAACGCATCGTCCTCCAGCCCCAGTGCCGACCGTGCCGCGCAGCGATCCACCCTCGAAGGATCGAAGCGGGTGGCATCGATGCCTGTCGGCACCGAAGCGATACGCGCCGGGTCGATGCGATTGTCCCGGATCATGGCCTGCCGTACGCTTTCGCCGGTGGTCATGACGAAATCCGCCAGTTCGTTGATGAAGTTCAGCCGCGAGGGACGAATGGGATTGGACAGGTGACGGGTACGGATGAAGGCCGAACCGGCCAGTTTCGCAGCCAAGCCCCCCACCCAGGTATCCTTGCCGCTGTGCGTATTGACGATGTCGAACCGCTCGCGGCGGATCAGCCTCTGGAGCCGCCACAGGGTCACCAGATCGGCATTGCCGCGAAACGGGAAATGGTAAACGGGGATCCCCGACTCGGCGGCACGCTGGCCCAGCCGGGCCTCGGGCCGACAGGCCAGGGCCACACTAACGCCATGCTCGCGCAGGGCGAGCATCTCGCCATGGATACGAATCTCCTGCCCGCCCCAGCCATTCGACCATTCGGTATGCAGGACACGCAGAATGCGCTCGATCTCGGTCATCCACACTCCTGATATAATCGGGGTTTCCCGTACACGCCGCTGTCCCCAATCATGCGCCTGCTCAGGGTCCCATTCCTTCGCCTGCTCACGGCCTGGCACCGGTACCGGCACCCGGACCAGCTGCTGCGCCTCGAGGACTGGCTGGCAGAGGGCCATCCGCCCGAGAGTATACTGGTTTTCTCCAATACCGCGCTTGGCGACACCATCCTCTCCACGCCGGCCCTGTGCGCCCTTCGGCAGTGCTTCCCAGAGGCCCGGATCAGCCTGTTCCTGCATCGCAATCTGATGCCGCTGTTCCGTGACCACCCCTGTGCCGACCGATTGATCCCGTTCCATGGCGGGTTTCGGAGATTTCACAGCACAATGAAGGCCCTGCGCGCGACACGACCGGATGTTGCCCTGCTGCTGCACTCCAACGCCCCGCAGGACATCCCCATGGCCTATCTCGCCGGCGCGAGGGTCATCCTCAAGACACCGACCCGAAGCCCCTTCCGCCACCTGCTCTCGGCACAGATGCAGCCGCGCGACGATCACGAGGCCCGGCGCCGGATGGATCTGGTGCGTGCCCTGGACTGCAAGGCCGAGATTCCTCCGCTGCGTCTGCCAGACCGCTTTGCCCGCCGCCCCTGCAATGAATTGCGCATCGGCATACAGGCCGGGGCATCAAATTGGTATAAAATGTGGCCCTACGAGCGATTTTCAGAGGTCATAAGGGCTCTTTCAGAGCAATATCCAAACGCCAAGTTCATACTAACAGGATCACCATCAGAGCGCGGCTTGTGTAACAAGATTGAAAGCACCTCTTCTCCGGCAACAATTGAAAACCTGTGTGGCAAAACCACCTTAGAAGAGCTTGCCAACATCATAGGAGGGCTCTCTCTCTTGATAACCAATGACACGGGGACACTTCACCTAGCAGCCGCCTTAGAAGTACCTACAGTATCCCTGTTTTCGCCTACATCATCTAGAGAATATGGCGCCTTTGGAAGCCACCACTTGCACAGGGCCATTCAGAAACCACCACCCGAAGACATGCACCTACCAAAAAAGATGCGCAGTAACCAAGGAATGCTCCAGATCCAAGTCGAGGAAGTCATCACAGCCGCTTTAGAGTGCCTACATGCTACCCGCAAGAAAGATCGGTTATAATCTTCCCTCACCATCGGAGAAACCTGATGCAGCTGGAGCATGTCTATTTCGACCACCGGGCCTACCCATCCCATCACATCACCCAACGGTTCGAAGATGCCCTGCCGCCCTGCCTGCTAGATGTCGGCTGTGACTGGAGCTTGTTGAACAAGCTACTTCCCTCGTAGCTGTATAGGAATCAACATGAGTGGAACTTCGGCTCCCCAGCTCAATCTCGATCAGATGGAACGCCCCCCCCTCGACGATCAGTCATTTGATGCCGTAGTCCGCACGGATGTACTCGAGCATCTGGACAACCTGCATCATGACTTCTCGGAACTGGTACGCGTGGCACGACGCAACCTGCTGATCTCCCTGCCGAACAACTGGTGCAATACACGCCGGGAAAAAGGCACATGGCGCATTACGGCCTGCCCGATACGCCACCCATGGACCGGCACAAGTGGTTCTTCGGTTTTACCGAAGCCAGGGAATTCCTCGAGGCCCAGACCCGGCATCACCCTCTCACCATCGAGCAGATGGTGGCCAACGAAAAGCCCAAACCTGCCCTGGTCAGGGGGATACACCGTCTGCGCTGGCCCGGAGAACGCTACCTCAATCGCTACGCCCACACCCTTTGGGTGCTCTACAGGAAGACCGCATGAAAGCCTCGATGCCAGACTGGACGGAACTGAGCAGCGATCCGAATGACCCGGCCGCCATGACTGCCACATCTCAATGGCTGCAGGAGATCCGCCGCATCCATTCAGGCGTCAGACCGCTGGATGCCATCGTGGAACGCATCGAAAACAGGAAGGTACTCGACATCGGCATCTGCGAGCATGACGAGCGCTACATGCGTGACCCGGGGTGGAAACACAATCGGATCCGCACCCATGCCAGCGAGGTACTGGGCATCGACATCCTGGCGCCCCTGATAGAACGCCTGTCCAAACAGGGTTACCGTGTCCAGGTAGCAGACGCCACCAGTGACACCGACCTTGGCGAGCGTTTCGAATCGGTTGTCATCGGCGATGTCATCGAGCATGTGGACAACCCCGTGGCCCTGCTCCGCTTCGCTGCCCGACACCTGGAAAGGAATGGGGAGATCCTCGTCTCCACACCCAACCCCTTTTCCCGGCGGGTACGCAAGAAGGTGGAGCGAGAAGGCATGTTCATCGCCAATCTGGACCATGTGTTCTGGGTAACCCCATCGCAGGCCATGGAACTTGCCCGCAGGGCAGGACTGGAACTCTTCGAATATGGCTGCTTCATCAATCGGCGCCGTATCCAGAAGGCGCGCCTCCTGCGACGCCCCGTGTCCGAGGCCTTTACCGATGACTACCTCTACTGCTTCCGAAAGGGGCCACGGAGCGAATGAAGAAGTTCCTCGTCATTCGCCGCGACAACATCGGCGACCTGATCTGTACGACGCCCCTGATCCATGCCCTGCGCAAGCATTTCCCTGAGGCACGCATCGACGCCCTGGTCAACAGCTACAACCGACCTGTGCTCGAACGGAATCCCGATCTCACGGAAGTACACCACTACACCAAGCTCAAGCACCGACCGCCCGGCTGCAGTGCCTTTTCCGTTGTCCTGGAACGGCTGCGCCTGTATGCACGACTGCGCCGCATCCGCTATGACTATGCCATCATCGCCGGCGCCAACTTTCTCCCGCGCGGCGTGAAACTGGCGCGTGCACTGCGTCCACGCCACATCATCGGGTTCACCGACCCCGATCACCCTTTATCCAGACACATCGACATGGGGATTCCCTACGAGCTGCCGCGGCCTCTGCACGAAGTGGAAGATGTCTTTCGCCTGCTCCGGCCGCTGGGCGTGGACGACACACCGGGCCCCATGCAGCTCTATCCTGACCAGGCCCTGGCACGGGAAATCGCAGCCCGGTCCGGGCTGCCGCATGACAGCAGCGTGCTGGGCATCCACATCAGTGCAAGAAAACCCTCGAATCGCTGGCCTGAAACGCAGTTCGCCCGGCTCATCCAGGCCTTGCATCACCGCAACCCCACACAACACTACGCCCTCTTCTGGTCACCAGGTGACGAGAACAACCCCATGCACCCCGGTGATGACCAGAAGCTGCAACGACTGATGGGACAGCTGGACGGGATCCCCGTGCATCCTGTTCGTACGGAGCGCCTGGAGGAACTCATCGCCGGCATGTCCCTGTGCGACCGTTTCGTACTCAGCGATGGCGGCGCCCTGCACATCGTAGCCGCGCTGGGGAAGCCCACCGTCAGCCTGTTCGGAAAGTCCGACGCCAGCCGATGGCATCCCTGGGGGGTTCCCCATGTAGTGCTTCAACCGGAGACACTCGAGGTGGCAGATGTCAGCGTGGAGGAGGTACTTTCTGCACTGGAGCAGCTGCCCGGGCCACGATCCAGCCAATCAGAACACCAGTCGTCAGCATGAATTGAACCAGCATGTGATCACGGATCACACTGTCGAACATTGATCGGAACCCGAAGTCCAGCACCAGCAGCATCAGCGCAACGGACGGCAATGGCACCTGAGTCAGGTGCCGCCAAGCCCAGAAGAACAACGCAACAAGCCCAAGCACCCAAAGAGCCAGCGCCGGCAATCCACCGCCAAGTGCCAGATCAAGCCAGCCGGAATGGCTATGCCCCTTTCCGGCCCCATACCTCATCTTCAGTCCGTGACCAAATGCATTTCTGGAATAGCCGATACCCAGAGGCCACTGGCGAATCATGTCGAGCGTTTCGTACCACCAGGAT
>JALWNJ010000309.1 GCA_026995955.1 Gammaproteobacteria bacterium | reverse complement strand
GCTGTCGGGGCCGGTAGCGGTACGTCGGGCACGGGGGGCGGTGGTGGCGGCGGGCTGATGTGGCTGTGGCTATTGCCGTTCTGGCTCAGCGGAAGTAGAGCATCACGAAGATCTTCACGACCATCAGCCAACCCAGAACGGCTCCACCGATAAGAAACAGTTCACGCGGCTGAAGCCGAAGCGGTTGCTTCAGACTCCAGCCAGTAGTGCCGGCAAGCGCCAGCAGCATGTAAAAGGTTTCGTATTCCAGGGTCACGAACATGCTGCTGACGATGTACCCGGCGATACTGATGCCCAGTGCCGCTACCAGTGACTTCTCCTGCAGTGAATCCGTTTGCTGATGATAGAGATACAGATGCTTGAAGCTCGTGTAGATCAGCAGTAGCCACAGCATCAGCCCCGGCAAGCCGGTTTCTCCCATTGCCTCGATGGCAGAGTTGTGGGCGATGAGCGTGCCGGTGTAGTTGGAGTAATTGCCCCGACCGATCCCGAACACGGGATTTGCGATCGTCATGTCCACGCCATCGGCCCAGACCTCGACCCGATGCTGGGCCGATCGACTGGAGTCATGGGTGCTGACGAGAAAGGAGGGCGCAACCGCGACCAGCCCCAGCAGGATGCCCCCGATCAGAAGCAGGCGGCTCAGCGATATCTTCAGCCAGTAGGCCAGGTACAGGCCGAGAATGGCGAGTGTGGCGAGGAACCCCCCGCGCGATCCGGTGTAGTAGATGGCCAGGAACAGGGCGGCAGCCATCGGCAGGGCGATGAGGCGCCAGGTCTTGGGATAAGGAGGAGCCAGGTAGCGCAGAACGAAAGGCAGGGCAGTGGTGTAGACGACTGCAAACACGCCGGGGCCATCGAAGATGCCGATCCATTGCAGTCGTCCGGAACGCCCCGATTCCGCCAGCGCCCAACCCATGGGCTGACCGGCCCAGCCCCGGCCGTCCGGGGCATGGAAGTGCTGAATGCCCTCCGCCACCAGTACCATCACGATCAGCACCAGCCAGAAGCACACCACACGAAGCTCGCGCAGGGTGATGACAGAGGACTTGATCAGCTTGAACAGGACGAACCACATGCTGTAGTTGACCAGATAGGTCGTGGTCAGCGCATTGCTGTCGTTGACGAAGCTGGTGACGAAGATCCACAGCACCCAGGCCAGGAACAGCCGATCCTGAAGCGGCAGTGAAAACAGATAGCGTGCGCGATTGACGAAGAACCGCGAGACCAGCCACAAAGGCAGCAGGACCTTGTCGGCAGGGAAGCCGACTAGGCCCGGAACCCAGAGCTGGGGTGAGATGAACAGCTTGATCAGGTAGGCAATGGTGAAGTACAAGACGGATTCCGTTTGGGCCGCTGTGGCAGCACTTTCCTGATCGCGCATTATAGGGGGCGGCTCGCGAGCGCGTCCAACGCTGCCCTTGCAAGCACTCCGTCACCCCGCTAGGCTGCAGATTGGGATCCGGGGCTTGAATGGCATGAGGCTGGACAACCACGAATTCGAGGACGAGGCCGGGCTGCAGGCCTTTTGCGCGGAGCGGGGCATCGCGGACGATCCGGGGCTGCTGATCCAGGTGTTCTGCGGCAACCTGGAAGGGGCGTTCATCGAACGGCTCAACACGCTGCTCGGTGGTCTGTTTCCCAGCGCCGTGATCATCGGCACTACCACCGGCGGCGAGATCGCCGATGGAAAGCTCCATGACGAGGGCGTCATCGTCAGTTTCCTGCGCTTCGAACGCACCCGACTGCGGGCCTGTTTCCAGCCCTGGGACAGCGATGACAGCATGGCGCTGGGCAAGGCCCTGGTGGCGCCGCTGACCGAAGAGGAAGAGGTGCCGCGACTGGTGATCGCCGTGGCTACCGGACTCAACACCAACGGCGAAGACTTCGTGGATGGCATCGGCGAGGCTCTGCCCGGTGTGCCGCTGGCCGGCGGCCTGGCTGGCGAATACCTGCGCTTCCGCCACACCTGGATCTTCAACGGGCGCGAGGTCATCACCCGCGGCGCCATCGCCGTGGCACTGTACAATCCCGAGCTGCGCATCCAGACCCTGTACAGCATGGACTGGATGCCGCTGGGTCGGGCCCTGCGCGTGGACCGTGCGCGCAAGAATCTGCTCATTCGTCTGGACGGCCGCCCTGCGCTTGAGACCTACCGCTACTACCTGGGTGACGAAGCCGCCCGTCAGCTGCCGGTGCTCAGCGTACAGTTTCCGCTCATGGTGGAGCGTCAGGGACTCAAGCTAGCCCGTGCCTGTGTGGGGGTGAACGACGATGGCAGCATGGCATTCATGGGCAACTTCCGCAGCGGGGAGCATGCCTGGTTTGCCATCGGCGATCCGCAGGCCCTGCTCGACAGCAGCTCGGAAGTGATGCAGCGTCTGAGCCAGGCACGCTACGAGGCCATCCTCACCTACACCTGTGTGGCACGCAAGGCACTGATGACCCGCCTCATCGAGGACGAGGCGCGAGTGTTCAACGAGCTGGCGCCCACGGCCGGGTTCTTTACCTACGGTGAATTCTTCCACCTGGCCAACGGCAACCTGTTCTTCAACTATACGCTGACCCTGGTGGCCATGAGCGAGTCGGCCGATGATGGCCAGCCCCTGCAGCCGCCGCCGATCTCGCTCAGCGACGCCCGCATCAGTACCGAGGCCCGGGCCTATGCCCATCTCATCAACACCACCGCTCGCGAGCTGGAGGCGCTCATCGAACGCATGCGCCAGCAGGCGCTCACCGACGAGCTGACCGGCCTGCCCAACCGGCGCCATCTGATGGATCGCCTGCGCGAGCTGATTGGCCTGCACGAGCGCAATCAGGGCGACCTGTCGGTGCTGCTGCTGGATCTGGACGGCTTCAAGCAGGTGAACGATCACTGGGGGCACCATGCCGGCGACGAGGTGTTGCGCGAGCTGGCGCGGGTGCTCGAGGAGGTGGTGCGCCTGAGCGATGTGCCGGGCCGCTGGGGCGGCGAGGAATTCCTCGTGCTGTGCCCGGATACCGG
>JALWNJ010000308.1 GCA_026995955.1 Gammaproteobacteria bacterium | reverse complement strand
AATGGTCCAATGCGTGCTGCTGAAGAAGGAAGCCGAAGGGCTGGACCGCCCCCCCTACCCCGGCGAGCTGGGCAAGCGCATCTTCGAGAACGTCTCCAAGGAGGCCTGGCAGCAGTGGCTGCGCCAGCAGACCATGCTCATCAACGAATACCGCCTCACCCCGGTCGACCCCAAGGCGCGCGAGTTCCTCGAGCAGGAGATGGAGAAGTTCTTCTTCGGCGAGGGCGCCAGCAAGATCGACAACTTCGTCCCGCCCGAGAACGGCTGACGGCTTGACGCCGCCCCGCGGGGGCGGTTTAATACGCGGCTCGCGGCGTCCGTGCCGCGGGCCCGCCTGCATGGCCAGGTAGCTCAGTCGGTAGAGCAGGGGATTGAAAATCCCCGTGTCGGCAGTTCGATTCTGTCCCTGGCCACCACTTTCCTCCTTGCCTTTTTCGTCCCCTGGGCCAGACTTGGAGCGATGCGTGAACCCGCATCCGTATCGCTACGACCCACGACGAACCATCCGTGCAAGGAGCATCCCATGAACGCCCGACACCTTGTCTTTCCCTGGCTGCTGCTGATCCTGGCCCTGCTGGCCGCCGCCCCGGTCCTGGCGCTCGACCCCTTCGACAACTACGACTACCGCCGCAGCGATTTGCCCGGCGGGGCCGACCACCCCGCGCTGGGACGCGTGCCCGGCGCGGTGCTCGACGGCTACCAGCACTACGACAACGATGTGGTGGGCCTGCCCGGCGGGCAGGGCCGGCGCGTGTCGGAGGCCGGCGAGGCCAGCGGCGAGACCTGGATGATCCACTACCGACTGCCGGACAACATCAGTCCGCGCGCGGCAGCCAGCATCTACCGCCGCAACCTCGAAGACAAGGGGCTCGAGGTCGTCTGGTCCTGCAACGGCCTGTCGCTCTCGGGTCAGATGAAACTCGCCAGGATCGTCGATGGCCATCGCAATGCCTGGGTCCGCGGCAGCCCCCTGAAAGACATGAGCTGCGTGGTGGCCAAGGGCAGCCTCGACGGGCGCCCCACCACGGTCTCGGTCTATACCTACAAGGCCCGCTACTTCGACCGCGATCGCAGCGACGGCAACAAGAGCGGGCTGCACCCGGCCGCACGCCTGTACATCGTGCAGGGCAAGGCGCTGGACACCCGTCTCGAGGTGGTCAAGGCCGATGAAATGGCCCGCTCCATCGACCGGGAGGGCAAGGTGGCGCTGTACGGCATCCATTTCGATGTGGACAGCGACCGCATCCGCCCCGAATCGCGCGAGACGATCCGCGAGATCGCACGCCTGCTCAAGGCGCAGCCCGACCTCAGGCTGTTCGTGGTGGGCCACACCGACAGCACCGGCAGCCTCGAGCACAACATGGACCTTTCGCGCCGCCGGGCAGCGTCCGTGACGCGTACCCTGGTGCAAGAGCATGGCATCGCGGCCGCGCGCCTGTCGCCGCATGGCGTGGGCCCGCTGGCACCGGTGGCGACCAACGCCACCGAGGAAGGGCGGGCCAGGAACCGCCGCGTGGAGCTGGTACGCCAGTAGCCGTCCCCCTGCTTTCCCCTGCGCCGGGCGCGGGCACTGTCCGCGCCCGGATGTTATAATTCGCGGTTTTTGAAGGCCATTTCCGCACATGGGCAAGCAGATCAAGGCAGTTTCCCTCATCTCCGGCGGGCTCGACTCCATGCTGGCCACCCGCGTCATCATGGAGCAGGGCGTGCACGTGGAGGGGATCAACTTCTTCACCGGCTTCTGCGTCGAGGGCCACACCCACGCCATCCGCAAGAAGGATCAGGCCAGACCCAAGCGCAACAACGCCCTGTGGGTGGCCGAGCAGCTCGGCATCAAGCTGCACATCATCGACATCGTCGAGGAGTACAAGGACATCGTCATCAACCCGAAGCACGGGTACGGTGCCAACCTCAACCCCTGCCTCGACTGCAAGATCTTCATGGTGCACAAGGCGCTGGAGTGGATCCGGGAGCACGACTTCGACTTCATCATCACCGGCGAGGTCATCGGCCAGCGGCCCAAGTCGCAGCGCCGCGAGACCATGCCGGTGGTGGCCCGCGAGTCGGGCGCCGACGACCTGCTGGTGCGCCCCTTGTGCGCCAAGAACCTGCCCCCCACCCTGCCCGAGCGCGAGGGCTGGGTGGACCGCGAGCGGCTGTACGACTTCTCCGGCCGCTCGCGCAAGCCGCAGATGGCACTGGCGCGCCAGTTCGGCATCGAGGACTACGCCCAGCCGGCCGGCGGCTGCTGCTTCCTCACCGACGCCAACTACTCGCACAAGCTGCAGGACCTGTGGACCCACCGCGGCGAGAAGCGCTACGACCTCGATGACATCATGCTGCTCAAGGTGGGCCGCCACCTGCGCCCGGCCGAGCACTACAAGCTCATCATCTCGCGCGAGGAGGGCGAGACGCGCTTCCTGGAGGGCTACCGCAAGCAGTTCACCCACATCAAGACGGTGAGCCACGCCGGCCCGCTCACCCTGGTCGACGGCACCCCGAGCGAGGCCGATCTGGAGTTCGCCGCGCGCATCACCGCCCGCTTCAGCAAGGGCCGCAACGCCGAGCGGGTCAAGGTGCGCATCACGCCGCGCGAGGGCGAGCCGCGCGAGCTCGAGGTCGCCCCGCTGCCGCCCTCCGAGATCCGGGAGTCCTGGTACCTGTGAACGGGCTGAAGCGCGCCATCGGCCTGCTGGAGACGCTGAGCCTGCGCGTCGGCCAGGCGGTGTCGTGGCTGACGCTGGCGATGGTGCTGGTGACCTTCGCCATCGTGGTGCTGCGCTACGGCTTCGGACTCAACTGGATCTGGCTGCAGGAATCGGTGGTGTACCTGCACGCGCTGGTGTTCATGGCCGGCATCGCCTACACCCTGCGCGAGAACGGCCATGTGCGGGTGGACATCTTCTACCAGCGCCTGTCGCCGCGCGGGAAGGCTTGGGTGGAGCTGCTGGGCGGGCTGCTTCTGCTGCTGCCGGTGACGGTGTTCCTGGCCTGGGTGAGCTGGGAC
>JALWNJ010000307.1 GCA_026995955.1 Gammaproteobacteria bacterium | reverse complement strand
TGCTGCTTCCGCCCCACCTGAGCGACAACACTGCCCTGCTCGGCCACCTGAACCTGATCCATCCCAATCAGGTCCAGGTGCTGGGCAGTACCGAGACCCGCTATCTCAAGGGCCTGCGCAAGAACTCGCGCGAAGATGCCCTGGATCGCCTGTTCGGTTCCGGCACCCAGGTCATTCTCATGGCCGAGGGACTGGACCCGCCGGCCGGCCTGAAGGAGCGCGCCGAGGCGGCCGATCTGCCCATCTGGCAGACCAGCGCCAGCAGCTACGACGCCATCGCCATGCTGCGCCATGTCTTCACCAACCGCCTGGCCGAAAAGACCGTGGTGCATGGCGTATTCCTCGAGGTGCTGGGCATCGGCCTGCTGATCACCGGAGAGTCTCGGGTGGGCAAGAGCGAACTGGCGCTGGAACTCATCACCCGTGGCCACCGGCTGATCGCCGACGATTCTCCCCGCTTTGCCCGCATCGCCCCCGACATCCTCAATGGCACGGCCCCGCCGGTGCTGCAGGACCTGCTCGAGGTGCGTGGCCTGGGGGTGCTCAACATCCGCGCCATGTACGGCGACAACGCCATCAAGACCAACAAGTACCTGCGCCTCATCATCCACCTTGCCGACTTCGACGAGGACTACGCGCGCAACGAGGACCGGCTGCAGGGCAACTGCAGCGAACGCGAGATCCTGGGCCTGCGCATCCCGCAGATCACCCTGCCGGTAGCCCCCGGCCGAAACCTGTCGGTACTGGTCGAGGCCGCCGTGCGCAACCATCTGCTGCGCAGTTCCGGCTACAATGCCGCCGATGATCTCATCGCCCGCCAGGAGCGGCTCATCGCGGAACGCATGCACGGCTCATGAAACTGCTCATCGTCAGTGGCCTTTCGGGCTCGGGGAAATCGGTCGCGCTGCATGCGCTCGAGGACGAGGGCTACTACTGCATCGACAACCTGCACCTGGGGCTGCTGCAGCCCTTCGTCGATCAGGTGCTGATGGCGCGCATGCCGCTCTTCGACAAGGCCGCGGTCGGCATCGATGCCCGCAGCGGGCTCGACGAACTGGAGCAGTTCGGCGCCCTCCTCGGCGAGATCCGGGCGCGCGGCATCGCCGTCGAGGTGCTCTTTCTGCAGGCCGAGGTCGACACCCTGATCAAGCGCTTCAGCGAGACCCGGCGCAAGCATCCGCTCACGCGGCGCGGACTGCCGCTGATCGAGGCCATCCACCTGGAACGCAGCCTGCTGGCCAGCATCGCCGACCAGGCCGACCTGGTCATCGACACTACCCATACCAATGTGCACCAGCTGCGGGCACTGGTCACCGAGCGCATGGGCACCAAGGAAATCCCGCGCATGTCCATCCTGGTGCAATCCTTCGGCTTCAAGCACGGGGTGCCCAGCGACTCGGACTTCGTCTTCGATGCCCGCTGCCTGCCCAATCCGCACTGGGAACCCAGCCTCAGGAGCCTCACCGGACAGGATCCGGAAGTGGTGGCCTACCTGCAGAACCACCCCATGGTGGAAGAGATGTATGAAATGATCGCTCAGTTCCTGCGCACCTGGATTCCCCGCTTCGAGGTGGAGAACCGCAGCTACCTCACCATCTCCATCGGCTGCACCGGCGGCCAGCACCGTTCGGTGTACCTCGCCGAACGGCTGGCGGAAGAACTGCGCAGGCGCTATGGTCAGTACATCAGCCTGCGGCACCGGGAGCTTTCCTGATGGCCGGACTCCTGCTCATCTGCCACCAGCGCATCGGCGACGAGATGCTGGCCACGGCAAGCCAGCTGTTCGACCCCCTGCCGATGCCGGTGGCCGTGCTCTCCATCGACCCGGGAGAGGATCCGGAGGCGGCCTGCGCCCGCGGGCTGGGCCTGGCGGATGGCATCGCCGACCACCACGGCCTGCTCATTCTCACCGACGCCTTCGGCTCCACCCCCAGCAACATCGCCGCCCGCATTCTCGAGCAACACCCCTCGGCGCACCTGGTGGCTGGGCTCAGCCTGCCGATGCTGATCCGGGTGCTCAACTACGCCGGCCTGCCGCTGGAACAACTGGTGATCAAGGCCATAAGCGGTGGCCACGACGGGATCATCCACTGTACGGCAAAAGGCAACTGCCATGCCGAGTAGGGAGGTGGAGATCGTCAACAAGCTCGGCCTGCATGCCCGCGCGGCGGCCCGCCTGGTGGCGCTGGCCGGCGAGCACGAGGCCAGTGTCGAGATCGAGTACAACGGCCAGCGCGTCAATGCCAAGAGCATCATGGGCGTCATGATGCTGGCCGCGGCACGCGGGGCCCGCATCACCCTGCATGCCGAAGGGGCCGATGCGGAAGCCGCCCTCGATCGTCTCGAGACGCTCATCCAGCGTCGTTTCGACGAGCCGGAATGACCCCCCCTGTGCTATAGTCGCAGCCCTTGAAACAGCGCGCGGCGGACCCATTTCCCCGGGTCCGGCCACAGCAGGCACAGGAACATCCCCATGGCAGACGCAGCCGTCCAGAGCGACATCGAGGCACGCCTCGACGAAATCCACGAGGCCCTCGATGCACAAGACCCAGAGCGCGTCCGCGCGCTGCTGGCCGAGCTGCATCCGGCGGAAATCGCCAGCTTCCTCGAATCCCTGCCACACAGCGAACGCGAGCAGGTCTGGCACCTGGTCGACGAAGAGATGCAGGGCGAGGTCCTGGCCCACCTGGGCGAGGAAGTCCGCGCCAGCCTCATCGAGGAGATGGGCACGGACGAGATCATCGCCGCCACCGAGGGGCTCGATGTCGACGACCTGGCCGACATCGTCCAGAACCTGCCCGAGCAGGAAATCAGCCAGATCCTGCAGTCGCTCGACGAGCAGAACCGCCACCGGCTGGAGACCATCCTCTCCTACGACGAGGACACTGCCGGCGGCCTGATGAACACCGACGCCATCACCGTGCGTCCCGATGTCGACCTCGATGTGGTAAGCCGCTACCTGCGGCTTACCACATCGAGGTCGACATCGGGACGCACGGTGATGGCG
>JALWNJ010000306.1 GCA_026995955.1 Gammaproteobacteria bacterium | reverse complement strand
GTCATCGAGCCCGACGGCGAGGACGCCTGGTGGCCGGAACGCCCGCAGGGCACGCGCGACTATCTCGAGCTGGACCCGGCCGAGATCCGCCAGCGGGTGCGTGATGCCGGTATCGTCGGCCTCGGCGGCGCCGCCTTCCCCACCGCCGTCAAGCTCAACCCGCCGGCCGCGCATCCGGTGGACACCCTGGTCATCAACGGCGCCGAGTGCGAGCCCTACATCACCTGCGACGACCGCCTGATGCGTGAACGCGCGCGCGAGGTGCTGGAGGGCGCGCGCATCATCCGCCATGCGCTGGGCGTCGAGCGCGTCCTGGTCGGCATCGAGGACAACAAGCCCGAGGCCTTCGAGGCCCTGCGCCACGAGCTGCACGGCGAATCGCGCGGCGGCATCGAACTGATCCGTGTGCCCACCATCTATCCCACCGGCGGCGAGAAGCAGCTCATCAAGGTGCTCACCGGGCGCGAGGTGCCCAGCAACGGCCTGCCCTCCGACATCGGCGTGGTGTGCCAGAACGTGGGCACCGCGGCCGCCGTGTACCGGGCCATCGTGCATGGCGAGCCGCTGATCTCGCGGCTGGTCACCGTCACCGGGCACGGCGTGGCCGAGCCGGGCAATGTCGAGGCCCTGATCGGCACCCCCATCGCCCATCTGGTGGCGCACAGCGGCGGCTACACCGAACACGCCGAACGCCTCGTCATGGGCGGCCCGATGATGGGCTTCGCCCTGCACACCGACGACCTGCCCATCATCAAGGGCACCAACTGCATCCTGGTCGCGCGCGAGGAGGAGGTGGTCGATCCGGTGGAGCCGATGCCCTGCATCCGCTGCGGCCGCTGTACCGCCGCCTGCCCGGTGGACCTGCTGCCACAGCAGCTCTACTGGTATGCCCATGCAAGGGACTTCGACCACATCCAGGACTACAACCTGTTCGACTGCATCGAGTGTGGCTGCTGCGCCTATGTCTGCCCCAGCCACCTGCCGCTGGTGCACTACTACCGCTACGCCAAGACCGAGATCTGGGCCCAGGAGCGGGAGAAGGAAAAGGCCGACCGCGCGCGCCGGCGCCACGAGTTCCGCCTCGAGCGGCTGGAGCGCGAGAAGCGCGAGAAGGCCGAGCGCATGGCAAAGAAGAAGGCCGAGCTGGCCAAGAAACTGAAGGACAAGGAAAAAGGCGGCGGCCAGGACGCCATCCAGGCCGCACTGGAGCGGGTGCGGCAGAAGAAGGCGGCGCAGGGCGGGGCCGAGACCGACCGCCAGCGCCGGCCTCGTCCACGACCGGCCCCCGGCAGCAACGAGCCACCCGCGGTGTCCAGCGATGCCAGTTCGGAAACCCACACCGACCCCGGCCGCCAGGAGGACTGAGATGGAGTTCCGCACCACCTCCTCGCCCTTCGTCGCCGACCGCACCCATGTCTCGCGCATCATGCGCCAGGTGCTCTACGCGCTGGTGCCGGGTACCCTGGCCACGGCCTGGTACTTCGGCCCCGGGGTGCTGATCTCCATCGTGCTGTGCGTGGCCTTTGCGCTGCTGCTCGAGGGCCTCATGCTGCGCCTGCGCGGACGCCCGCTGAAGCCCTTCCTCACCGACTACAGCGCAGTGGTCACCGCCTGGCTGCTGGCGCTTTGCCTGCCGCCGCTGGTGCCCTGGTGGATGCTGCTGATCGGCGTGTTCTTCGCCATCGTGGTGGCCAAGCAGCTCTATGGCGGTCTGGGCTACAACCCCTTCAACCCGGCCATGATCGGCTATGTGGTGCTGCTGGTCTCGTTCCCGCGCGAGGTGTCGCAGTGGCTGCCGCCGGCACCGCTGGCCGAGCATCCGCTGGGCCTGATGGACAGCCTGCGCGTGATCCTCACCGGCAGCCTGCCGCCCGAGCTGTCCTGGGATGCGGTGACCATGGCCACGCCGCTGGACGTGATGAAGACCGGGCTGAAGATGGATCAGACGGTAAGCGAGATTCGGGAGAACCCCCTGTTCGGCGACTTCGGCGGCGTCGGCTGGGAATGGATCCGCAACTGGCTGGCGCTGGGCGGGCTGTGGCTGGCGTTCCGGCGCGTCATCGACTGGCGCATCCCGGTCGGCGTATTCCTCGGCATGGGGCTGGTGGCCACGCCGTTCTACCTGCTCAACCCCGACAGCTTCGCCTCGCCGGCCTTCCATGTCTTCAGCGGCGGCATGATCCTGGGCGCCTTCTTCATCGCCACCGACCCGGTCACCGCCAGCACCACCCCGCTGGGGCGGCTGATCTACGGCATGGGTATCGGCATCCTGGCCTGGATCATCCGTACCTGGGGCAACTACCCCGACGGCATCGCCTTTGCCGTGCTGCTGATGAATCTGGCCGCTCCCACCATCGACTACTACACCAGGCCGCGCGTGTTCGGCGCCGGTAGCCAGCGGAAGGACGGCTCATGAGCCCGATGATGCGCCATGTCCTCACCTCCACCGTGCTGCTGGCCCTGTTCGGCATCGCCGGCGCCGGCAGCGTGGCCGTGGTACACGAACTGACGAAGGACCGCATCGCCGCCAACATCCGCGCCACCATGCTCAGGAGCCTGAACGACGTGCTGCCGCCCTCGGAGTACGACAACGACATCCTGAGCGATACCATCGAGGTGTGGGACTCCGACCTCACGCCGGGCAAGCCGACAACCATCTACCGGGCACGCCGGGCGGGCAAGCCCGTGGCCGCCATCTTCGATGTCGAGGCCCCCGGGGGCTACGGCGGCCCCATCCACCTCCTGATCGGCGTGCGCGCCGACGGCACGCTGTCCGGGGTGCGGGTGGTGGAACATCACGAGACCCCCGGCCTCGGCGATGCCATCGAGGCCGGCAAGTCGGACTGGATCCTGCAGTTCAGGGGGCTCTCGCTGGACAATCCCCCGGAGGCGCAGTGGAAGGTCAGGCGCGACGGTGGCCACTTTGACCAGTTCACGGGGGCCACCATCACCCCGCGCGCCGTGGTCAAGGCGGTGCGCAATGCGCTACGCTACTTCCGCGACCACCGCGACGAAATCTTCAGGGCCC
>JALWNJ010000305.1 GCA_026995955.1 Gammaproteobacteria bacterium | reverse complement strand
CGGCAAACGGTATGTTCATGCACTCACCCTCAAAAGCCGCGCATTCTGCATGGCCTTCGGGGATGCGCTCATTGACCCAGATCAAGTCCGGTCATGAAAATGGCCCGGCTTGCACATTGGGCGCAAATCCCGCATGAATGAAGGAAGATCAAGAACAATTCCAGAAAGTTCGGGACATCACCCCTGTTCGATCCGGCGCAGGAACGATGTCCGGCGCGAGGCCAGCCCGTCGGCCCAGCGGATGGGCTCGGGCAGACGATAGCGCCGGGCAAGCCGCAGGGTCCAGGCGATGGCCGTCTCCAGGCCGATGCGATGCCCCACCGACACGAACACCGGCTTCACCCGGGCGCGGGTGCGCAGCACCGCGCCGATGACCTCGTCCCCGTCGCGCAGCGGGCTCCATTCGCCCCGGTCCTGGCCCGGCTCGCAATACGCGCCGACCAGCCGGCTCTTGGCCACGCCGATGGCCGGCAGGTCGAGCAGCAGGCCGAGATGGCAGGCAATGCCGAAACGACGCGGATGGGCCAGCCCCTGCCCGTCGCAGAGCAGCAGGTCGGGACAGGCGGAAAGCCCCGCGAAGGCCTCGAGCACGGCGGGCAGCTCACGAAACGAGAGCAGGCCGGGGACATAGGGAAAGCTGGTGGGCACCCGGGCGATGCGGTGTTCCAGCAGCTGCAGGCTGTCGGCATCGAGCACCGCCACGGCGGCGCGGGTGATGCGCCCACCGTCCTCGAAACCGACATCGACCCCGGCGACCCGGCGCACCGGGCCCGGCAGGGCATCGTGATCGACGATCCCGGCGCGCAGACGCTGCTGCAGGGCACGGGCCTCGGCGGCCGATCCGGGCCAGGGGTGCCGCTCGCGGGCGGCGGCGACCCGCCTCGGGCAGTCATCGGTGGCGGGCATCAGCCGGGGGTATTCTGTTCCACCCAGCGCGCGCTGCCGTCGGCAAGCGCTTCCTTCTTCCAGAACGGCGCGCGGTGCTTGAGTTCTTCCATCAGGAATCGGTTGGCCTCGAAGGCGGCGCGGCGGTGCGCCGACCAGACGGCGGTGAGCACGATGGTCTCGCCGGGGGCGATGGGCCCGACGCGGTGCACGATGAGGGCATCGAGGATGTCGAAGCGACCGCAAGCCTCGTCGATGATGCGCTCGAGATGGCGTTCGGTCATGCCGGGGTAGTGCTCCAGGGTCATGGCAGTGACCCCGTCGCCCTCGTTGAAGTCGCGCATGGTGCCGGTGAACACGGCGGTGGCGCCGAAGCCGCCCGGGCGCAGGCCCAGCTCCGGCTCCAGCTCGGCCAGCAGGGCCCAGGGCTGGAACGGCCCCTCGACGATGCGTACCAGGGGCATGGCCTCAGCCCCCGGTGACGGGCGGGAAGAAGGCCACCTCGTCGCCGTCGTGGACCACCTGCTCAAGATCGGCGTACTCCTGGTTGACCGCCACCAGGGTGCGCGGCGGCATCGGGATCTCGCCGGTGGCCTCGCGCCAGATGTCGGCGACGGTGATGTGACCCTCGATGTCCATCTGGTCCTCGCTGCGGCCGATGAGGTCGCCGAGGCTGGCGAAGTATCTGACCTTCACGCTCATGTCTGATATGCTCGATTTCCGGCCGGGAACCCTAGTTTAGCAGCAGATGAGCGAACTGACCCACTTCAACGAGCGCGGCCAGGCCCACATGGTGGATGTCGGCGACAAGGCCGAGACGCACCGCGTGGCGGTGGCCGGCGGGGTGATCCGCATGCAGCCCGAGACGCTGGCGCTGATCGTCACCGGCGGACACCGGAAGGGCGATGTGCTGGGCATCGCGCGCATCGCCGGCATCATGGCCGCCAAGCGCACCAGCGACCTGGTGCCGCTGTGCCATCCGCTGATGCTCACCCGGGTGGCGGTGGAGCTGGAGGCCGACGAGGAGAACGACCTGGTGCGCTGCCGTGCCACGGTGGAGACGCGCGGCCAGACGGGCGTGGAGATGGAGGCCCTGACCGCGGTGCAGGTGGCCCTGCTCACGGTGTACGACATGTGCAAGGCGGTGGACCGGGGGATGGTGATGGACGACATCCGTCTGCTACGCAAGGCCGGCGGCAAGTCGGGCGAGTGGCTGGCCGAGGACTATGCCGCGGAGTGCAGCGACGGCTGCTGAGCGCTGGGCGGCAGTCAGCCCTGGCCGATGCGCGACAGCTTGATGGCGTTGACCAGCTGCTGGATGCGGCGACGGATGTCGTCGCGGGCCTTGACGAAGGGGGCCTTGTCGCGCTCGTCTTTCGCCTGGCGCGCCGGGTTGCGGATCGGCCAGTCCTTGCGCACCGCCCCCTCCGGCACATAGGGATGCACCTTGCCCGGCGTGGCGCAGAGCACCACGATGACATCGGCCCACTCGGCCAGATCCCGGCTCACCACCCGCGCATTGTAGTCGCGCACGTCGTAGCCCGCCTCGCGCATCACCTCGATGGTGCGCGGATCGAGCGGGGTCAGTTCCGCGCCGGCCGACATCACATCGATCAGCCCCTCGCCCAGGTCCCGGGCGAAGAATTCCGCCATCGCGGTGCGGCTGCCGGTGCATTCGCTGACGAACAGGATGCGGGGCAGACGCCGGTAGTTGGGGTTGTGGCTCCCCTTGGTCTTCGGGTTGGGCATGTTCATGTCGTCATCCCTGCTCCAACAGGTTGCGCAGATCGATCACCGCGGCATTGGCGCGCGAGATGTAGGATGCCATGACCAGGGAATGGTTGGCCACCAGACCGAAGCCGCTGCCATTGAGGATCATCGGGCTCCACACCGGCTGCTGGGTGCCTTCCAGCTCGCGGATGATCTGGCGCAGGCTGGCGTGTGCGTTCTTCTTGGTGAGCACGCCGTCGAAGTCCACTTCCACCGCCTTCATCAGGTGGATCAGCGCCCAGGTGGCACCGCGCGCCTCGTAGAACACGTCGTCGATCTCCAGCCAGGGCGTGCGCACCACCATGCGTCCCGGCGCGCGGGTGGACTGGCGCGCCGCCGGATCGCCGGCGAGATCGGTGTTCTCGCGCAGCTCG
>JALWNJ010000304.1 GCA_026995955.1 Gammaproteobacteria bacterium | reverse complement strand
GAGCCAGGGCGTGGTGCCCTTCCTCAAGGTGGCCAACGACACCGCCGTGGCCGTCAACCAGGGCGGCAAGCGCAAGGGCGCGGTGTGCGCCTATCTGGAGACCTGGCACATCGACATCGAGGACTTCCTCGAGCTGCGCAAGAACACCGGCGACGAGCGCCGCCGCACCCACGACATGAACACCGCCAACTGGATCCCGGACCTGTTCATGAAGCGCGTGGCCGAGGACGCCGACTGGACCCTGTTCTCGCCAGACGAGGTGCCCGACCTGCACGACCTCACCGGCCAGGCATTCGAGCGCCGCTATTGCGAGTACGAGGGAATGGCCGAGCGCGGCGAGATCCGGGTATTCCGCCGGGTCAAGGCCAATGAGCTCTGGCGCAAGATGCTCTCCATGCTGTTCGAGACCGGCCATCCCTGGATGACCTTCAAGGATCCCTGCAACCTGCGCTCGCCCCAGCAGCATGCAGGCGTGGTGCATTCCTCGAACCTCTGCACCGAGATCACACTCAACACCTCCGACGAGGAGATCGCGGTGTGCAACCTCGGCTCCATCAACCTGGCCCGCCACGTCGACGAGAACGGGCTGGACATGGAGAAGCTGGAGCGCACCATCCGCACCGCCATGCGGATGCTCGACAACGTCATCGACATCAACTACTACGCGGTGCCGGAGGCGCGCCGTTCCAACCTGCGCCACCGCCCGGTGGGGCTGGGCATCATGGGCTTCCAGGACGCCCTCTACCGGCTCGGTCTGTCCTGCGCCTCGCTGGAGGCGGTCGAGTTCGCCGACCGTTCGATGGAGGCGGTGTCGTACCACGCCATCAAGGCCTCGACCGAACTGGCCAAGGAACGCGGTCGCTACCCAAGCTACGAGGGTTCGCTGTGGAGCCGGGGCATCCTGCCCATCGACTCCATCGCCCTGCTGGAAGAGGGCCGTGGGGGCTATCTCGACGTCGACCGCAGTGCCACCCTCGACTGGGATGCCCTGCGCGAACGGGTACGCAAGGTGGGCATGCGCAACTCCAACTGCCTGGCCATCGCGCCGACCGCGACCATCTCCAACATCTGCGGGGTGTCGCAGTCGATCGAGCCCACCTATCAGAATCTGTTCGTCAAGTCGAACCTGTCTGGCGAGTTCACTGTCGTCAATCCCTGGCTGATCCGGGATCTGAAGGCACGCGGTCTGTGGGACGAGGTGATGCTCAACGACCTCAAGTACTACGACGGCTCGGTGCAGCAGATCGACCGCGTGCCGGACGACCTCAAGGCCAAGTACCTCACCGCCTTCGAGATCGACCCGCGCTGGCTGGTGGAGGCCGCGTCCAGGCGCCAGAAGTGGATCGACCAGGCACAGAGCCTCAACCTCTACATGGCCGAACCCTCCGGCCGCAAGCTCGACAACCTCTACAAGCTGGCCTGGGTGCGCGGGCTCAAGACCACCTACTACCTGCGCTCCATGGGCGCCACCGGGCAGGAGAAGCACAGCGTCGCCCCGCGCGGCAGCGATGCCGTCAGCGCGCCGCCGGCCAGCGAGGCGCCCAAGGCCTGCTCCATCCTCGACCCGGATTGCGAGGCCTGCCAGTAACCACCGGAGGGGAGGAAGCACCGTGCCGAAACCGCGACCGTTCCATCACCGACCGCTGATGCAACAGGCGCGCCGGCGCGTGCGCTTCCTCCACGAAAGCGGCCGCCTGCCCGCCGGGGCCGGCATGCCGCCCAGCCAGAACGCCAAGACGACACCAGACAAGAAGGAGCACTGAGCCATGCTGAACTGGGACGATCCAATTGCCGCCGTCAAGGGCCGCGCCCCCGACACCACCGATGCCCCGCGCACCCCTGCGCCCGAAGGCCGCCCGCAGCCTGCCGCTCCGGAAGCCGCCCGGGAACCGGCCCAGCCGGCGCCGACGGCCGACACGGCCGCACCGGCCCCGGCCGAGCAGACCGCCGGCGCGCCGGCCACGCGCGAGACCGACACCCTGCAGCCGGGCGCCATCCCCACCCCGGCCGACCTCAAGCCGGTCAACCCGGACGACAAGCGCGTCATCAACGGGCTGACCGACATCAACCAGCTGGCGCCGTTCAAGTACCCCTGGGCCTGGGAGTACTTCCTCAATGCCAACAAGAACCACTGGACGCCGCTGGACATCAACATGAACCAGGACGTGCACGACTACCACCACAAGCTCACGGTGGAAGAGCGCCATGTGTACGAGAATGTGCTGTCCTACCTCACCACCTCCGACATCCTGGCCATGCGCAACATCGGCCTGGCGGTGATGGAGAAGATGTCGGCCCCCGAGCTGCAGATCTACCAGGCGCGGCAGGTGTACGAGGAGTCACTGCACACCTGGACCTACCAGCACTGCATCGAGTCCATCGGCCTCGACCAGGGCGAGATCTACAACCGCTACCGCGTGGTGCCCGAGATCAACCACAAGATCCAGATCGCCAACCGCCGGCTCGACTCCGTGCTGCGCCCCGACATCGACCTGCGCGACCCGGACGAGCTGGCCAACTTCGTCATGGCCTACCTGTTCTTCGCCGCCGTGTTCGAGGGTACCTGGTTCTACAACGGCTTCTCGCCGATCTTTGCCCTGCAGCGCCGCGGTCTGATGAAGGGCACCGCCGAACAGCTGCAGTACATCATGCGCGACGAAGTGCTGCACGCCTCCTTCGGCCTGCGTGTGGTCAAGCAGATCATCAAGGAAGAGAACATCACCCTCGACCCGAAGGCCGTGCGCGAGATGTGGGACGAGGCCGAGGCGGCCGAGGCGGCCTATGCCCGCTTCCTGCTGCCCGACCCCATCCTCGGCTACTCCGCCGAGCAGCACATCGAGCAGTTCCGTTTCATCGCCAACCGGCGCGCGCGCAAGCTGGACCTCGAGGAGCCCTTCCCCGGCGCCGAGAATGCCCTGCCCTGGCTCGACGAGCAGGCCAACCTGCGCAAGGAGAAGAACTTCTTCGAGACCCGCGTCACCGAGTACCAGACCGGCGGCGCGCTGAGCTGGGATTGAACCCGGCCGCAACTCCCTGCAT
>JALWNJ010000303.1 GCA_026995955.1 Gammaproteobacteria bacterium | reverse complement strand
AGCTGCGACGATGCGCGCACACAGGGCCTGCGCGGCGTCCACATCGCCCTGCCAGGCGCGCAGCCGGATGCGGAAGCGGTTGCCGGCCAGCGTTCCGCGACGCAACTTGCGCGTGTGGCGCCTGACCTGCAGCAGCTCCACGCCATCCAGCAGAGGGCCGGGACGCCAGTCGATTTGCCGGCGCGGATCGGGCAGGCTGAACCACTGGGTAGTGACCGCGTGACGGTCCTTGAGCCCGGCATACCCTACCTCACGGGGATGAATGCCGGCCAGGCGGGCCAGTTCGCGAGCGACGAAGGCCGTGTTCTGGCCACGCTTGCGTATCTGGAGCCAGAGGTGTTCTCCCTCGCCTTCAGGCTCGACCGAGGCGATCTCCTCGACCACGAAGTCTTCCGGCACCGTGCGCAGGGTCCCATGCAGGGGCGGTGCATCCGTCCAGGCGCGGGGCAGCGGAGTCATCGCGGGCGGGGCTTGCTGGCCACCTGATCGCGCAGGTACACCGGCAGGGCCTCGGCCGCATCGACGGCATCACCTGCCTCGAATCGTGGCCGCGCCAGCGCCAGCAGGTCTTCCGCATGCGGCAGGGCCTCGGGCTCGGTGATCGCACACCCGCTTCCCAGGGCCACCTGCAACGCGGCGCCATGCGCGCCCCAGCCGGTGCCCACCGCCACGGCATCTTGCGGGCGAATCGCCTCGGCCGACACGCGGGCCGGATCGAGCACGGCCTCGTCTGTGGCCGCCAGGGCCAGGCCGGTGTCCGGGTCGCGCGCGAAGGCGCCCCAGTACACCTGCCCCATGCGCGCATCGATCGCCACCAGCGCGGCCTCCACCCCTTCGTGTCGCCGCAGCCCGCCCTGCCCCAGCACCGCCAGCGTGGAGACGGGAATCACCGGCCGATCCAGCGACAGGGCCAGCCCCTGCACCAGCGAGATGGCGATGCGAACGCCGGTGAACGACCCCGGGCCACGGCCAACGGCGATGGCGTCGATGGCCGAGGCGGTCAGACCGGACTCGGCCAGCAGCACCTCGATGAAACGGCCACTGAGCCGGGCGTGTTCGCGCGGCGCCACCTCGTGGCGCACGCGCGTTTCGCCCTCCACCCAAAGCCCTACCGAACAGGCCTCGGTGGCGGTCTCTACCGCCAGCAGCACGCCACTCATGCCGCCACCTCGCGCAAGCTGCGCAGGAAGGCCAGGGCCTCCTCGGGCCGGCTCGTGCGCCGAAATGGCGGCAGGCTGTCGAGGAAGCGCTGCCCGTATCCCGCGCCCTGCAGACGGGGGTCGCAGATCATCAGCAGGCCACGATCCTTCACATCGCGGATCAGGCGGCCGGCGCCCTGTTTCAACGCGATCACCGCCTGCGGCACCTGGTAGTCGAAGAACGGATTGCCACCGGCGGACTTGATGGCCTCCAGCCTTGCCTTCATCACCGGATCGTTGGGCGCGGCGAAGGGCAGCTTGTCGATGATGACCAGGCTCAGCTCGTCGCCCCGTACGTCTACCCCCTCCCAGAAGCTGCTGGTGCCGAGCAGCACGCTGTGCGGCGTCTCGCGGAAGCGTTCCAGCATCTCCCGACGCGGCATCTCGCCCTGTACCAGCAGTTGCAGTTCGGTCTTGCCGCGCAGGATCTGCGCCGCCTCGTTCAGCGCCCGGTAGCTGGTGAACAGGAAAAAGGCCCGCCCCCCGTTGGCCTCCAGCAGCGGCAGGGCCCGTTCCACCGCCGCCTCCACGAAATGATCCTGACGCGGGTCGGGCATGCCCGACGGCAGGTACAGCAGGGCCTGTCGCGCGAAGTCGAAGGGACTGTCGAACACCTGCTCCTCGGCGCCCTCGATACCCAGACGACGGGTGAAGTGGCCAAAATCACCGGCCACCGCCAGCGTGGCCGAGGTAAACACCCAGGCACAGGGATAGCGCGCGCGCTGGCGCGCGAACAGACTGCCTACCTCGAGCGGCGTGCGGTTGAGGCTGAAGCCATGACGGAACACCTCGAACCAGGCCACCTGCTCGCCCTCCTGCTCGCCCTCCTCCTCGCGCCAGCACTGCAACCGCTGCCGCAGCAGCTGGCAGCGCCCGTGGCAGCTCTCCAGCCCCTTGCCGCGCTCGGCGGCCTGTTCCAGGATCCGTTGCAGCCGCTCGAGAGTCTCATCCAGGACATCCAGCGCCTCGCCGACCGGCTGCTTTTGCAGCAGCTCGGTACGGGTACCGCGCCGGCCCTCGGGGCCCATGGCCAGACGCAGCTCGCGCGCCGCCCGCTCCAGCTCGCCGGCCGTGTCGCGCAGGCTGGCCATCTCCGGCGCCTCGTTGACCTGCTCGGTCACGGTGTCGCGCGCCAGCTCGATGAGCTGCCGCGCGCTCACCTGCTCGCCGAAGAAACCGCTGGCCAGGTCCGGGAGCTGGTGCGCCTCGTCCAGCACCACGGCGTCGGCCTCTGGCAGCAGTTCGCCGAACCCCTCTTCGCGCAGTGCCATGTCGGCCAGGAACAGGTGATGGTTGATGACCACCACATCCGCCTCCTGGGCACGGCGGCGCGCCTGCACCACGAAGCAGTCGTTGTAGTCCGGACACTCCAGCCCGAGGCAGTTTTCCACCGTGGAGATCACCCGCGGCAGAATCTCGGAGTCTTCCGGCAGCCCCTCCACCTCCGCCAGATCGCCGCTGTCGGTGCGGGGCAGCCACTGGCGCACCAGGGCGAGATGTTGGGCTGCGTCGCGGCTGCGCCAGCGATGCTCCTTCTCGGCCAGGGCATGCCGATGGCGACACAGGTAGTTGGCCCGCCCCTTGAGCAGCGCGGTGCGCACCTGAACCCCGAGCGCCTCGCGCACGATGGGCAGATCCTTGTGATAGAGCTGGTCCTGCAGGGTACGGGTGCCGGTGGAGAGCAGAACCTTGCGCCCCGACATCAGGGCCGGCACCAGATAGGCGAAGGTCTTGCCCACCCCCGTGCCGGCCTCGGCCACCAGCATGCCGCGTTCGGCGATGGCCTGTTCGATGGCGCGCGCCAGCGCCTGCTGGGGCTGGCGCGGACGGAACCCGCTCAGGGCCTGGCCGAAGGG
>JALWNJ010000302.1 GCA_026995955.1 Gammaproteobacteria bacterium | reverse complement strand
TGGTGGCATCATGGTGACGGCCAGTCACAATCCCATCGATTACAACGGCTTCAAGCTGGTGCGCGAGCAGAGCCGACCGATCAGTGCCGACAGCGGATTGCAGGAGATCCGCAAGGTCGTGGAAGCGGGCCGTTTCACGCCGCCGCAGCGCAGTGGCAGCATGGACACCCTGGATCCGTGGCCCGATTACCTTCGCCACCTGCTCGGCTATGTCGAGGTCGGGGCCATCCGTCCGCTCAAGGTGGTCAGCAATCCCGGCAATGGTGGTGCCGGGGCGGTCATCGATCGGCTCGCCCCCGAGCTGCCGCTGGAGTTCGTGCGCGTGCACCACGAGCCCGACGGCCGTTTCCCCAACGGCATTCCCAATCCGCTGCTGCCGGAAAACCGCAGTGCCACCCGCGACGCCGTGCTGGCGCAGGGGGCCGATCTGGGTCTTGCCTGGGACGGCGACTACGACCGCTGCTTCTTCTTCGACGAGGAGGGCGGTTTCATCGAGGGCTACTACCTCGTCGGGCTGCTGGCCGAGGCCTTCCTCGAGAAGTATCCGGGCGCGACCATCATCCACGATCCGCGCCTGATCTGGAACACCATCGATATCGTCGAGCGCATGGGCGGACGCGCCGTGCAGAGCAAGTGCGGCCATGCCTTCATCAAGGAGCGCATGCGCGAGGAGGATGCCGTCTATGGCGGTGAGATGTCGGCGCACCACTACTTCCGTGACTTCTTCTACTGCGACAGCGGCATGATCCCCTGGCTGCTGGTGGTGGAGCTGCTGTCGCGCCGGGGCAAGACCCTGGGCGAGGTGGTGCGCGAACGCATGGCGGCCTTTCCCTGCAGCGGCGAGATCAATTTCCGGGTCGCCGATGTGCCGGCGGCGATCGCCGATGTGCGGGCTCACTACGAACCGCAGCATCCCGAGATCGACGAGACCGATGGTCTGGGCATGAGCTTCGGCAACTGGCGTTTCAACCTGCGCGGTTCCAATACCGAACCGGTGCTGCGCCTGAATGTCGAATCCCGCGGCGATGCCGACCTGATGCGTGAGAAGACCGAGGAGGTCTCGGCCCTCATCCGGCGCCATGCCGTGGATTGATCGGGCGCCCTTCAGCCGGCCGGGAGCCGCACCTCGATGCGGGCCCCGCCCGTATCCGCGGCGCCGATGTCGAGTCCCCCGCCGGCCTCGGCGGCGATTTCGGCGGCCACCGCCAGACCGATGCCCTGGCCGGGGCGCTGTTCGTCCAGGCGCATGCCGCGCGCCAGGATGGCCTCGCGCGCCTCGGCCGGGATGCCGGGGCCGTCGTCCTCGATCCGGATCCGCACCTGGTTCCCTTCCTGCCGCGCGGTGATCCGCACCCGTGAACGGGCCCACTTGGCGGCGTTGTCCAGCAGGTTGCCGAGCAGTTCCATCAGATCGTCTTCGTTGAGCCGCACCCGCAGCGTCTCCGGCAGGTCCGGCTCGAAGGCGAGCCCCCGTTCGGCATGGACCTTCTGCAGGGTGCGCAGCAGGCGCTGGACCGGCCCGGCAAGCGGCACGGCCGGTTGCTCTAGGGCCTGTCCGGCACGGCCGGCGCGCTGCAGCTGGTACTGGATGATGCGGTCCATGCGCCGGGCCTGGTCACGCAGCTCGCTGTCCTCGCTGCGCTCGGCCAGGCCGAGGATGACGGCCAGCGGGGTCTTGAGGCTATGGGCCAGGTCGCCCAGGGCATGGCGCCAGCGCTGTTGCTGGCGTTGCTGGTGTTCCAGCAGGCGATTGATGCGCTGCGTGAGGCCCCGGATCTCACGCGGGTAGTTCCCCTCCAGACGCTCGCGCTGACCGGATTCGATTTCCTCCACTTCGCGTCCGGCACGCCGCAAGGGGGCCAGCCCCAGCCACAACCCGATGCCCAGGGCCAGGCTCAGCAAGACCGCCATGACCCCGAGCCAGCGCAACAGGGTGCCGCGAAAGTGCGCCACTTCCGCGACCAGCGGTGCCTCGTCCTCGGCGACCACGAAGGCCAGCGGCACGCTTCGGTCCTCCAGTTCCCATCGCACCAAGCGCCCCAGCAGGTAGTGGCCGTCGCGGTGCAGCAGGGTGGCGGGCACGGCCCGTGGCAGGGAGAGACCACTGCCACGGGTCGAGGGGGCGGCCCACAGCACCCGTCCCCGTTCGTCCAGGATCCAGGCATAGTGGCCGGAGACCGGCAGCATCCATTCGGGCAGGGGCAGTCGCTGGGGCATCTGCAGCCGGCCCGAATCGTCCACCTCGGCCTGGGCCATCAGCAGGTAGAGTTCCCCCCGCAGCCTTTGTTCCAGGGCCTGTTCGGCAGCCTGCTCGAAGGCGCGCTGCAGGCCAAGCGCCGCCAGCAGGGTAAAGCCCAGTGCGATGGCCAGCGACAGCAGGACCAGCCGCGTGGTGATGGCGTTCATGCGTCCCCGGCCGCAGCGCGCAGGCGGTAGCCGCGTCCGCGCAGGGTCTCGATCGGCTGTGCCTTGCGTTCCGGGTCCAGCTTGCGGCGCAAGCGTGCGATCAGCACCTCCAGCACATTGCTGTCGCGATCCTCGTCATGGGGGTAGAGGTAGTCGGAGAGGGTGTCCTTGGACACCACCTCGCCGGCGTGGCGGGCCAGGTATTCCAGCAGGCGGTACTCGAAGGCGGTGAGTTCCAGCGGTTGGTCGTCCAGGCTGGCCTGCTGTGCGCGGGTGTCGATGCTCAGCCGCCCCACGCGCAGCAGATGGTCGGGCGTCCCGGCCGCGCGCCGGAGCAGGGCGCGCAGCCGCGCCACCAGTTCCGGCATCTCGAAGGGCTTGACCAGATAGTCGTCGGCACCGGCCTCCAGCCCCTCGACCTTTTCCTGCCAGCGTCCGCGCGCGGTAAGAATGAGGATGGGCAGCAGGCTGCCCTCGGCGCGGAGCCGGCGGATCAGCTCCAGCCCCGGCAGTCCCGGCAGGCCGAGGTCGATCACCGCGGCATCGAAGGGGTACTCCTGCGCCAGCCACAGGCCCTCGTTGCCGTCACCGCTGGTGTCCACCTGCCAGCCCTCGTCCATGAGCGCCTCGCGCAGGCGCGCCTGCAGGGCGGGCTCGTCCTCGACCACCAGGATGCGCATGGCTAGTCCGCAGGCACGAAGAGGATACGGATACGGTCGTCCGGCGTGAGCAGCTTGATGCGATAGCCGCTGCGGCCATCACGCGAGGCGGGCTCGGCGGACAGGACCCGACCCCCGGTCTCGGCGCGGATGCGGGCAATGGCGGCATCCAGTCCATCGCCGCCGCCGTGATCCCGCACCCTGCGTTCCGGATCAGGGGGGTGGCGTCCTTCGTCGCCATGCCAGGCCAGTGCCGGCATGGCGACGAAAAGGGCGAGCAACAGGATCAGGCTGCGATGGCACATGGTTTCAGGATACACGCTGCGCACCCGCGCGCAAGCCCGCCGGCCTCAGTCCTCGACCGGCGTGACCAGCACGCGAACCCGCACGAAGCGGCCAGGGTCATGATCCATCATCCGTGTCAGGATGCGGCCGCGGTAGCGCATCGTCACGCGATAACCCTCCAGTTCTTCCACTTCCTCGTAGCGCACGCGGCGGGTGCAGCGGCGTTCCACGCGCGGGGCGGCCTCGACCACGCGACTGCCCCGAGTGCGGCTTTCCATGTCGTGGCCCACGGCCGCGCCGATCACGGTGCCGGCGGCGGTGGCCACGCGTCGACCATTGCCCTGGCCAAGCTGGCTGCCGATGACGCCGCCGATGATGGTGCCCACCAGGGTGCCCATCCCGGGCCCGCCTCGAACCTCGTAGCTGCTCTCGATGACTTCTTCATGGCATTCCCGGGTCTCCTTCGGGATTTTCACCCGTCGGTAAACCGGTTCGACCGATACCACGCGTGCACGATCGGTGAACGCGACCCGCTCGTGATGTTTCCAGCCCGAGTCGGCCATGGCCGGGCCGGTGGCCAGCAGGCCGGTCGTCATCAGGCCGGCCAGCAACAGGTTGCGCTTGTTCGGTTTCATCGCCTTGCCTCCTCAGTACCAGATGGGATAGTTGATGGTGAGCCACACCTCGTTGTGGTGCCGGGGCAGGGTGTGGACGATGCGTTCCCGTACCACTGTCCGGCGTTGCACATGGTGGGGGGCATGTCCTGCCCAAGCGGCATGAGTCCCATGCCGGTAGTCGTGATGCGCTTCCCGATGTCGTGCCGGACGATGCCGATCATGCACAATGATCCGTTCGCGTATCCGGGTGTGCCGGATTGAGTGTCGGTCGCGTTCATGATGACCGTGGCGGGCATCGCGCCCGTGATGATGCGCCTTGCCATGATGGGGGCGTTCGTGATGCCGGCCCGGCTCGTGCTCGTGCTCGCGTTCGCCGGCCTGCAGGCCGCTGGTGGCTGCCAGCAGCAGGGCGAGGGCGCTCAGGGTAATGATGCGTTTCATGTCGCATGCCTCCTTCTGTGGATACGGGGGCAGGATACGGCGGGCATGCTGAACGGCAGCTGAACGGCTCCGTGCTAGAATTGGGGTCGGGAAACCCTGAGGAAGAGACGATGAATCCGCGGCTGACGACTGTGCTGGCCATCGTGCTGGCCGCTGCCATGATGCGGCTGCTGCCGCACCCGCCCAATGTGACCCCGGTGGCCGCCATGGCCCTGTTTGCCGGTGCCCATTTCGCGGACAAGCGCCTGGCCTTCGGTGTACCGCTGCTGGCCATGCTGTTGTCCGATCTGGTGCTTGGCCTGCATTCCACACTGGCCTTCGTCTACGCCGGCGTGGCGCTGACCACGATGATTGGCATGGGCCTGCGAGGCCGTGCGAGGCCTTTGCCGGCGATCGGCGCGGCCCTGCTGGCGGCCGTGCTGTTCTATCTGCTCACCAACTTCGGGGTGTGGCTTACCGGCACCATGTATCCGCATACCCTCGAAGGGCTGATGGCGGCCTATGCGGCCGGCTTGCCCTTCCTGCGCAACAGTCTGTTGGGCGACGTGTTCTGGACCGCTGTGCTGTTCGGCGGTTTTCAGGCACTGAGTCAGCACTGGCGGGTGCTGCGTACACCCGCGGCTGCCTGAGCCCGGCGGTCATGCCGGATGCGACGAGGCCCGCCATCGGGCGGGCCTCGTGGGCTGGCGAGCAACCCTTTTTGACCTTCATCCTTCGCTGCGGTTGACGCGCTCGGCCTCGCGGCGGACCTCCGTGGCCAGCGCCTCGATACGGTCGGCCAGTGGCTCGAGTTTCTCCAGCAGCGCCAAGTCGATGGCTCCTTCCACCAGCAGGGCCAGTTCCTCGTAGTGCTCCTCGTTCAGGCAGTTCCCGGCCTGTTTGTCCACCAGGGCGCGGAAGCTGTCCACCACATGTCGTGCATGGGCCTGTGCCTGTTGTCGGGTCATGGCGTTCTCCTGTCAGAGTGTGGTTTCGTCTTCCTCGTGGATGATCGAGGCCGGTCCCACGATGAGTGGATCGGGGGCCACTGCGACCCGCGTGTCCTTCCCCGGATAGGGGAGGTTGTGCAGCAGATAGCGCATGGCGTTGATGCGCGCCCGCTTCTTGTCGTCCGACTTGATGACGATCCACGGGCAGTCAGCGGTGTCGGTGTGGAAGAACATCGCCTCCTTGGCGGCGGTGTAGTCCTCCCACTTGTCCAGCGACGCCATGTCGATCGGCGACAGTTTCCACTGCTTGAGCGGGTCGGTCTTGCGGGCCTGGAAGCGCCGCAGCTGCTCTTGGCGGCTGACCGAGAACCAGAGCTTGAACAGGCGAATGCCGGAACGCACCAGCATGCGTTCCAGTTCCGGGGTCTGGCGCATGAACTCCAGGTATTCCGAGGGCGTACAGAAGCCCATGACCCGTTCCACGCCGGCGCGGTTGTACCAGGAGCGGTCGAACAGCACGATCTCGCCGGCGGTCGGAAGCTGCTCGATGTAGCGCTGGAAGTACCACTGCCCCTTTTCACGGTCGCTGGGTTTCTCCAGAGCCACCACCCGGGCACCGCGCGGGTTCAGGTGCTCCATGATGCGCTTGATGGTGCCGCCCTTGCCGGCCGCGTCGCGGCCCTCGAACAGGATGACGATGCGCTCGCCGCTCTCCTTGACCCAGTTCTGCATCTTGAGGAGCTCGATCTGCAGTTCGCGCTTGAGCTTCTCGTACTCCTTGCGCTTCATCTTCTCCTTGTACGGATAGCTGCCGTTCTTGAAGATGTCCTTGCGGGTCAGTTTTTTCGACAGCAGCTTGCGGGTCTTTTTCGACAGCTTGGGGGGCTGTCCGGCCTTGCTGGCCCCGTTTTTGCCCGGTTTGCGCGGCTCAAGGATTTCGGTAATCGACTGCGTGCTCATGGATGTCCTCTCGTCCTCTGCTTTTTCGGATGTGCAAAACTTCATTCTTGCACTGCATCGGCTGCGGTGCATTGATCTGAATCATTTTATGCTGATATGGGCATAAAAATTATTTATTGGCATTGGTTTGGGTGGGGTGCTAAAAGTCATACATCTATATGACATACAGGAGCCGAATCATGTCCGAGACCAAGAAACTCGCCATCATTGCCACCAAGGGTACCCTCGACTGGGCCTACCCGCCCTTCATCCTGTCGTCCACGGCGGCCGCGCTTGGCTACGACACCGAGATCTTCTTCACCTTCTATGGTCTGCAGCTCTTGAAGAAGCGGCTCAGCCTCAAGGTCAGCCCGCTGGGCAACCCGGGCATGCCAATGCCGATGGGCATGGATGTGTGGTTCCCCAACCTGGCGCTGGCGCTGCCGGGCATGGAGGCGATGATGACTACCATGATGAAGAAGAAGATGGCGAGCAAGGGCGTGGCGAGCCTCGAGGACCTGCGCGAGCTGTGCCTGGAGGCCGATGTCAAGTTCGTCGCCTGCCAGATGACAGTGGACCTGTTCGACATGAGCCCGTCCGATTTCATCGACGGCATCGAGTATGGCGGTGCCGCCACCTTCTTCGAATTCGCCGGCGATTCGGACATCTGTCTGTTCATATGAGCCTTCCGGCGCTGCAACGGTTGCGGCCGGCCGAAGTCAGGGACATCGCCTTCGGCCCCGGAACGCTGTGCGTCGGGCTGTCGCGACGGGCGCTGGCGCGGCTGGATGCCAGCCCACCCGCGCGGGTGCAGATGGAGCTGCTGTTCAGTTGCCTGGTGCGCAAGCGTCTGCTGGCCGATGACGAGATTCCCTCCGCCGGACGCTATCAGGCCCGTATCGGGGATGCGCTGGAGATCAGTTTCCGCCCCGTCGTGGCCCGCCATTGCGACGCCGATACCTATGCCCGGGGCCAGCCGCTGGACGATCTCCCCTTGGCCGAGGGGCGTGAGCTCTATCCGCGCTGGGTGTTTCTCGATTATCATCAGGGGCGTTGGCAGGGCGACTTCGGATTTTCGAGCACATGAGTGGACAACAGAGCAGGCGCGGAGCAGAGAATCGACTCAGAATCGTCGAGACGGCCAGCGAACTGTTCTACCACAAGGGCTACGGGCGGACCTCGTTCAGCGACATCGCCCATGCCGCAAGCTTCCCGCGCGGGAATTTCTACTACTACTTCAAGACCAAGGACGAGCTGCTCGACGAGGTGGTGGAGTACCGGCTCCAGGGGTTGCGCGCCATGGTTTCGGAATGGTCCGCTCTGCACGACGATCCCGCCGAACGCATTGCCTGTCTGGCGGACATGCTCGAGCAGTCCGCTGACGACATCGTTACATGGGGTTGCCCCATCGGCACCCTGATCTCTGAGCTGGGCAAGGCCGATGAACGGCTGCAGGCACGCGCCCGTGAGCTGTTCGATGTCATCATCGACTGGCTGCGCGAGCAGCTCGAGGCGCTGGGCCATGGGCTGCAGAGCGATGTGCTGGCCAAGTTGCTGGTATCGCGCATCCAGGGCATCACCACCCTGGCCCAGGCGTACCACGACCGGGAATATCTGGACTACGAGATCCGCTGTCTGCGCGAGGAGATCCGCCGTATCGCCAATCGGGAGCATGCCCATGAATGCCGAGAATGAGTATCTGAAGACCTTTCGTGGCAGTTTTTCCGGCATCCTGCGCTGGCCGCAGCTCGACGAACTGTGGCAGCGGGTGCGCGAGGATCGCGACGGCGGTTGGTACATCTACGCCGTTGGCTCGCCACCGCCCGAGACGCCGGCCACTGGCGAACAGGTCGAGCGTTTCCTCGACGAGGTCGACCGGCTGCTGCGAAGCGAACACGAGGAGGCGTACTGCGGCATCGTCTATGCCGACGATCCCGAGCATCCCTCGTTCATCAAGATCTTCGATCCCAACAACCTGGGCGTGGTCTGCGGCTACAGCGAGAATCCGCCGTTGCCTGGCTGGGTCATGTCCAAGCTCAAGCCCATCGACCTGCCGGATGCGATTCCCCAGACCGGCAGCCGGCGGCGCTGGTGGCAGAAGCTCTTCGGCTGATTTTCGCCATTCCCGGGAATAATCGCGCCCCGCGAGCGTTAATCCTGATGCCGATACCCGAAAACGCATCAGGAGCATGTCATGAAGAAGAAGTCTCTGTTCACGCTGCTGGCCCTGGGCCTGTCCGCCGTTCATGCCGGCGAGGTGCCGCCCGCGCCCAATGGCCTTGAGCTGCCGGAGGGCTACAGGGACTGGCGCATCATCTCCATCTCGCATCGCATCGACAACCACACCCTGCGCATGATCCTGGGCAACGACATCGCCATCGAGGCGGCCCGCAAGGGTCAGACCAACCCCTGGCCGGATGGTGCCATCCTCGGCAAGGTGGTGTGGAAGGAAAAGCCGGAGGATCACTGGAAAAAGGCCATTGCTCCGGATCGCTTCGTCCATGCCGAGTTCATGTACAAGGACAGCAAGCGTTTCGCCGACAACGGCACCGGCTGGGGCTGGGCGCGCTGGGTCGGACGCGAGCAGAAGCCCTATGGCAAGGGGCCGAACTTCGCTCAGGAATGCATCGCCTGCCATACCCCCGTGAAGGGACAGGACTGGGTGTTCACGCGTCCGGCCCTGATGCCCTGAGCCCCCGTTCCATGAATCTGCGCCGCCAGCTCGCGCAATGGATCCCGCACCTGCGCCGCCATGCGCGCGGCCTGGTGCTGGATCGCGAGCTGGCGGACGATCTGGTACAGGAAACCCTGTTGCGGGCCCTGGCGCGCGAACACCAGTGGCAGCCGGACGGCAACCTGCGGGCCTGGCTGTTCACGCTGATGCACAACCTGTTCGTCAGCGACTACCGGCGCCGCTGTCGCAGTCCCGTGGTCAGCGTGGAGGAGCTGCCGGAGCAGGCCAGCCAGGGCGATGCCGACAGCGAATGCCAGCTGCGTGATGTGTCGCGGGCGCTCGAACGCCTGCCGCCGGCCTGGCGCGAGGTGCTGCTGCTGGTCAGCATCGAGGGCCTTTCCTACGAGGAGGTGGCCCGTGTGCTGGGCATCCCCCTGGGCACTGTGATGTCGCGCCTGCACCGCGCCCGACGGCGTCTGGCAGAATGCCTGGAGGAGGAGCGTCCCAGGCTGGAGGTCGTGCATGAAAGATCGTGAGCCGCATCCCACCGAGGCCGAGATCCAGGCCTGGATCGACGACCGGCTGGCACCGGAGGCGCGCCAGCGCGTGGACGACTGGCTGGCCGCCCATCCGGAAGAGGCCGAGGCCGTGCTCCGCATGCAGCGGGCCGACCGGCGTCTGCGCGAATACTTCGGGACCCTGGAGGACGATCCTCTGCCGGAACACTGGCAGTGGCTGCTGGAGCCCTCGTCCCGCAGTCGGCGATGGCGCAAGCGCGCGGCCTTCGTGCTGTTGCCACTGACGGGTTTTCTGCTTGGCTGGATGTTGCGCGGACACGGCCTGGGACAGCGGCCCGATGCCCTGGAGAACGCACTGCTGGCGCCGGCGGCCTTTGCCCACGGCATCTATGCCACCGACCGTCAGCGCCCCGTGGAGCTGGGGGCCGAGTCGTGCCGCAAGCTGGCACGCTGGGTCTCGGACCGCATGCACGCCGACATCGTGCCGCCCGATCTCTCCGCAGAGGGTCTGGCGTTCATCGGCGGTCGGCTGCTGCCCTCCACCGACCGCATGGCGGTGCAGTTCCTCTACGAGGATGCACAGGGGCGCCGCTACAGCCTCTACATCCGTCGTCAGGGTCGCGGCTGGACCGGCATCGGCCCAAGGCCGGCCCAGCGCGTGGAAGGAACCGTGCGCGTGGCCTTCTGGCGGCAGGGCGAATTCGCCTTTGCGCTGGTGGGCAACGACGGCATGGCTCTGCAGCGCATCGCGCGGCTGCTTCAGGACGGGCGTTCCGGGGCGTGCAGTCTGCGTCAGGCCAGCCTGCAGGCGCAGGGCGGGCTTCAGAAGCTGTAGCTCAGCGAAAGGATGAGCTGATAGTCGTCGCGTTCCGGCAGCGTGCCGTCGGCCGCCGGCCGCGGGTTCTGCACCCGGTCCCACACCAGCGACACATCGAGGTCGAGATCCCCGATCAGGTCGGAGGAGAGCGTGGTGACCAGGTGGTGGCTGTAGCGGCCGGCGTCGCGCTGCAGCAGCTGCATGGAGTAGTCCACGGTCAGGTCCAGGGTAGAGGTCAGGTCGTCGTCGTAGTAGGTGCCGAGCTGCAGCGAAGGCGAGACCTCGCGAGCCTGTTCCCCTGCGGCCACCGAGACATAGCGCTTTTCGGTGGCGCCCAGGCCGCCCGAGACCCGCCATTCGGTGTCCGGTGTACGGATGATGTCGTAACCGTAGGAGGTGCCCAGCGTGAGCTGGCGTTCGAGGTTGCTGGGCCGATCCTGAAAGTACTCGGCCGACAGCAGGCGCCAGAAGAAGCGGCGCGAGAGGAAGCGGTCGAAGTAGCCGTTGAGGCGATGGTTGTTGGTGGTCGTGACGCCTTGGCTGCGGCTGAAGTTGCCCAGATAGTCGGCATTGAAACGCGAGGCCGCCGTCAGGCGGCGCAGGTTGGCCTTGAGATTGGCATCGACCACCTCCGAGTTGCCCGAGCGCAGGTTGCTGCCCAGGCTGAACTTGCCGCGCCAGTAGCGCAGCGCACGGTCGGTGCTGGCGCCGATCGACACCACCTGGTCGCGGGGGAAGGTCTGGGTGCCCGAAGCCGAATGCACCCGCAGCGTGTCTCCGTCCAGCTCCAGCCGGCCGCTCAGGGTTCGGGTCCGATCTCCCATCTGGATGCCGACGGTGTGGTGCCAGGCGGTGCGCAGCCGTACCACGTCCTTCCATTTCAGGTTCAGGAGCTTGAGCTTGTCGCTGTCGAATTCGACCTGGTACTGGTACATCGCGCGCAGCTCGCCCTTGAGCCATTCGCCCGACTTGAGCTGCAGCCAGTCGTGCCTGGCATCGTGTGGCGGCACGAAACGGGCCCACGCGGCCTGTTCGCGGGCCTTTTGTGCGGCTGCCGCGGTGTCGTCGGCCGCAGTCCCGTCGCTGGCAAGGGCCGGCCTTGCTGCCACGGTCATGACGATCAGCAGCAGGGCCACGCCCAGCGCGCGGCGGGCGGGACAGGAAGCCGGCGTCATTCGGTGGCCAGTCCTTCGCTGCGCCACTCGGGGAAGCCGTCCTGCAGGCGCCGGGCGCGGAAGCCATGTTCCCGCAGCCGCTCCACCGCGTCGAAGGCCAGTACGCAGTGCGGCCCCCGGCAGTAGGCCACCACCTCCCGATCCCTGGGCAGCTCATCGAGGCGCTTTTCCAGTTCCTGCAGCGGCAGGTTGATGGCGCCCGGTACATGGCCGGCGGCGTATTCGTCGGGCGGTCGCACGTCGATCACCGTCACCAGCCCCTCGCGGGCACGGGCCAGCAGCTCCTCGCGCGGCAGCGGCTCCAGGTGATCGCGCGATTCCAGATAGGTGTCGATGAGTGTCTGCGCCTCCTTCAGATGGCGCTCGCCCACGGTGCGCAGGGCAAAGAAGAGCTGCAGCACGTCGTCGCCGCTCAGCGAGTAATAGACATGCAGGCCGTCCTTGCGCGCCTGCACCAGTCCGGCCTGGCGCAGGGTCTGCAGGTGCTTGGAGGTGTTGGCCACGCTGAGCCCGCTCTTGCGCGCCAGGGTCTCCACGCTGTGTTCGCCCTGGGCCAGATATTCCAGCAATTCCAGGCGGTTGGCATGGCACATGGCCTTTCCCACCCGGGCAAACTGCTGATACAGACGCTGTTTGATGCTTGACATGCCGGCATTATACCGTAAGCTACTATTCAACCATACAGTTGAATAGGTGCCGCATGATCCTCGAGACCTTCCTGTTGCAGTACGAGATCCCGATCCGGCTCAGCTTCTTCTTCGGAACCTTCGCCGTGGTCGCGCTGTGGGAGCGACTGGCACCCCGCCGCGTGCCAACGGTCTCCCGCGCCCTGCGCTGGGTAAATAACATCACGCTGGTGTTCCTCAACAGCTTCCTGCTGCGCCTGCTGTTTCCGGCGGCGGCCGTGGGCATGGCGGCGCTGGCGGCCGAGCAGGGTTGGGGGCTGTTCAACCGGGTCGATGCGCCATTCTGGCTGGCCATGGCCGCCTCCGTGGTGCTCATGGACTTCGCCATCTGGCTGCAGCATGTCATGGTGCATGCCGTGCCACTGCTGTGGCGCCTGCATCGGGTGCATCACGCCGATCCCGACTACGATGTCACCACCGGCGCGCGCTTCCATCCGCTGGAAATCATTCTCTCCATGGGCATCAAGTTCGCGGTCATCGTCCTGCTTGGCCCGCCG
>JALWNJ010000301.1 GCA_026995955.1 Gammaproteobacteria bacterium | reverse complement strand
TTCCGGATCCGGGGAATAAAGCCGCATCAAAGACCGTCCATCAACCGAAACCGTGCGCCCGGTCACGATTTCCTTGCCGGCCACTGTACCAAGGTACTAAGATACCCACACCACCAAGGTCGATCCCATTCGACCGATTGACAACGACTACTAAAAGACTCCCTACATGAAACTGCTGATCATCGACGACCACCCGCTGTTTCTCGAAGGCATCGGCCTGCTGCTGCGCCAGATCGGCGAGGACTTCGAGACCATCGAGGTGGATTCCGCGCCTGCCGGACTGGAAAAACTCGAACAGGAGCCGGACATTGGCCTGGTACTGGTGGACATCGCCATGCCCGGCATGAGCGGCTTCGATTTCATCGAGGAACTCGAGCAGCGCAACGCCACGGTGCCGGTGGCCATCCTCTCCGCCACCACCAATCTCTACGATGTGAAGAAGGCCATCGAAATGGGCGCCGTCGGCTTCATCTCCAAGACCTCCGACAAGGAAGAGATGCGCAAGGCGCTGGAAACGATCTTTTCCGGCGAGGTGTACATTCCCTCCGGGCTCGAAGACGAGCTGGAGGCCCTGATGGCGGCCGACGACAACGATCCGGAAGCGGCACTGCGTGCCCGCGCACGCCAGATGGGCATCACCCGACGCCAGCACCAGGTCCTGCAACTGCTGGCGCGTGGCTACACCAACCGCCGTATCGCCGAGGAACTCAACCTCACCGAGCGCACCGTCAAGGCGCATGTCTCGGCCCTGTTCACGCTGCTCAATGTGCGCAACCGCACCGAATGCGTGCTCGAGGCCGACCGCCTGGGGCTTACCGCAACCCCGGAGCAGCACAAGGAATTCACCTTGTCAGGCGAGTGATCGTCATGCGCAGCTGGGCCGGATTGATGGGCTTGTGCAACAGCACCAGCCCGGCTGCCTGAACCTCCTTCAGCACCCGCTCGCTGGTATCGCCGCTGACCACGACGGCCGGCAGGTCTCCACGCCCCAGCTGGTCCCGAAGCCGGGCCACCACCTCGGTGCCCCGCTTGCCTTCGCGCAAGCGATAGTCGGTGATCAGCAGGCACAGCCTTTCGCCATCGACCTGTGCCAGCACCTCCTCGGGCGATTCCCCTGTCAACACCTGCGCCCCCCAGCGTTCCAGCAGCGTCTTCGTGGCGTCTCGAATCTCTATTTCGTCATCTATTACAATGACTTGGCAGTCGTTTTTAAAGACTTTTGACAGCTTTTTCACGGCGCGCTTCTCGCCAGCCCCTTCGGTCGCCTCTGCCAGCGGACGAGTGCTGCGGCGCGCACAGACGGCAAACACCGAGCCACGCTCGGGCTCGGAGCGGACCTCGATGTCATGGCCCAGCAGGTTCGCCATGCGGCGCGCAATGGCCAGCCCCAGCCCCAGGCCCTTGCGCCGGTCACGCTCCGGATTGTCGATCTGGTAGAACTCCTCGAAGATCTGCGCCCGCTCCGCCGGTGGGATGCCCGGCCCGGTATCGCGCACCTCGATGCACACCCGCCCGTCACGGCGCCAGCGACAGCCCATCAGGATCCGCCCGCGTTCCGTGTGGCGGATGGCATTGGACACGAAATTGCGCAGAATGCGCTCGAACAGGATGGGATCGGTCTCGATCACGCATTTTTCGGGCTTGTGGACCAGAAGATCCAGCCCCTTCTCCCGTGCCTCCGGGCCCAACGCATCGGCCACCTTCTGCATCAGCGGCCCCAGGGCGACGGGCCGGGCGTGGACCTCGACGATGCCGGCATCCAGCTTGGAGATGTCGAGCAGGGCATTGAGCAGCCCTTCCAGAGCCTGCATCGATTGCACCACCTTCTGCACCAGGCTGCGGTTCTCGCTGCCGCGCACCTTCTCCGCCAGCACGCTCAGATAGAGCCCCATGGCGTGCAACGGCTGGCGCAGGTCGTGCGAGGCGGCGGCCAGGAAGCGCGACTTGGCCCGGTTGGCGCGTTCCGCCAGATCGCGTTGCACCTTGAGGATGTCCACCAGCTCGATGTTCTCGTAGCCCAGCAGCAGCAACTGGCGGTGACTCCAGCTCAGCTTGTAGCCAAAGTACAGGTTCACCGCGAGGAAGATCAGCGACAGGATGCCCAGCAAGACCAGCTCGTGAGACGAAAAGAAGATCAGCTTGATGGCCAGCAAACCGATCAGCGGGATCGAGAACAGCAGGTAGGCCGGCAGAAAGGAGGACAACGCGCCCAGCGAGCTGCCCGCCAGCGCCAGATAGATCATCACCACATAGATCAGGTGCAGCGGATGCGCGGCGTCGATGAAGAAGAAGGCCGAAATGCCCCACAGCAGCCCCGAGGCCAGCGACATCAGGCTGAAGCGCAGACCCCACTGCGGTGCATCGTACACATGACGCGGCCCCTGCTGATAGCGGTGCTGGTAGTACAACCGAATGGCAGCGAACAGGAACACCGCCAGCACGAACATGAGCAGCTCGAAACGCGGCACCACCCGCCACGAGACATACATGAACAAAAGCGCCGCCACCAGATGCGCGATGATGATGACCGGCTGCTGGTCGGCCAGCATCTCGATCTTGCGCGCCCGGATCTCGTTCAGGTATTCCTCGGACAGCCGGCGTTTCTTTTCCATGGTCCCCGCCCCTGCAACAGCCTTCATCATGCCGGAGCCCTGCAGGGGGCGCAATCGCCTATAATCGGTCGTCCCCGCACGGATCGATGCCATGACGCCAGCCAGCCCTCCGACGGATGCGCACGAAGCGGAATTTCCGCTCGAACCGGGTCTGTGCCATCTCAATCACGCCGGCGTCGCGCCCTGGCCCCGGCGGGCGATGGAGGCCGCCTGCGCCTTTGCCCGTGAGAACGCCGCGCAGGGTTCGCTCGACTACCCCGGCTGGCTGCGCAACGAGGCCCGGCTGCGGCGCAATCTGGCCGCCCTGCTCGGCGTGTCCGACCCGGACGAAGTGGCGCTGGTGCCCAGCACCTCAGCCGGGTTGTCGCTGGTCGCGCACGGCCTTGCCTGGCAGGCCGGAGACGAGATCGTCCTGCCGGCCGGCGAATTCCCCTCCAACCGCATCGTCTGGGAC
>JALWNJ010000300.1 GCA_026995955.1 Gammaproteobacteria bacterium | reverse complement strand
TGTCAGGGGGGAGACATGAAGCTACCGATTACAGTTCTGGGGGTGTTGCTGTTGGTCTTTGATGCGGCAACCGTACAGGCGGCCACGGCGGCCGGGCAGCAGGTGGTCAATCTGACCAACACGGGCTATGGCTATGCGGCCCTGGCCATTTTCGTGGTGGCCTATCTGCTGGTGATCCTCGAGGAGAACCTGCATCTGCGCAAGTCCAAGCCGGTGATGGTGGCGGCCGGCCTCATCTGGATTCTGGTGGCGCTGGCCTACGGGCATTACTACGGCGACAGCGCGCAGGCCGAGCAGCTGGTACGGCACAACATCCTCGAATACGCCGAGCTCATGCTGTTCCTGCTGGCGGCGATGACCTACATCAACACCCTGGAAGAGCGCGATGTGTTCAATGCGCTGCGCGGCTGGCTGGTTTCGAAGGGCTTTTCCCTGCGCATGGTGTACTGGCTCACCGGCCTGCTGGCCTTCTTCATCTCGCCAGTGGCCGACAACCTGACCACCGCGCTGCTGATGGCGGCCGTGGTGATGGCGGTGGCCAGGGACAAGCCGGCCTTCATCGGCGTGGCCTGCATCAACATCGTGGTGGCAGCCAATGCCGGCGGCGCCTTCAGTCCGTTCGGCGACATTACCACCCTGATGGTCTGGCAGAAGGGCATCGTCGAGTTCGTCGAATTCTTCGATCTGTTCATTCCCTCTGTCGTCAACTGGCTGGTGCCGGCCTTCCTGATGAGCTTTACCGTGCCGAAGGAGCAGCCCAGTCCGCTGCAGGCCGAAATCCATGTCAAGAAGGGTGGATTCGTGGTCATCGGCCTGTTTCTCGGCACCATCGCGCTGGCGGTGTCGTTCCACCAGTTCCTGCATCTGCCGCCGATGCTGGGCATGATGACCGGCCTGGGCGTGCTCAAGCTCTATGGCTACTACCTCAAGCGGGTCGAGGGGCATGACTACGAGCCGACCTCGGCCGATGTGGTGCTCGAGAGCGAGAGCAGCAAGCACTTCGACATCTTCAATCAGGTGGCGCGGGCCGAGTGGGACACGCTGCTGTTCTTCTATGGTGTCATCCTGTGTGTCGGGGGACTGGGCGCGCTGGGTTATCTCGCCGTGGTCTCCGAGCTGATGTACACCGACCTCGGCCCCACCTGGGCCAATGTCCTGGTTGGTGTGCTCTCGGCCATAGTGGACAACATCCCGGTGATGTTCGCGGTGCTTACCATGAACCCCGAGATGTCGCATGGCCAGTGGCTGCTGGTGACGCTCACCGCCGGGGTCGGTGGCTCGCTGCTGTCCATCGGTTCCGCCGCCGGCGTGGCGCTGATGGGCCAGGCACGCGGCTACTACACCTTCTTCACCCACCTCAAGTGGAGCTGGGCCATCGCGCTGGGCTATGCCCTCAGCATCTGGGTCCATCTGCTGGTCAACAAGAGCCTGATGTAGCGGTTGCCTGCTTGCACAAGCGTACGCGATCGCGTACGCTTAGGTGAGAGGTATGCAGTCATGACCACGCTCAATGCCACCGAGGCCCGCAGCCGGCTGTATAGCCTGATCGACGAGGCGGCCGCATCCCATCGCCCCATCCTCATCAAGGGTAGGCGCGGCAATGCCGTGCTGGTGTCCGAGGAGGACTGGAACGCCATCTCGGAAACCCTCTACCTGCTCTCGGTGCCCGGGATGCGCGAGTCCATTCGTGAAGGCATGGAGACACCGGTCCCCGAGTGCAGCGAGGAGCCGGGCTGGTGAGCTGGCGCCTGGTCTACACCAGGCAGGCCCAGAAGGATGCAAAAAAACTGGCGGCCTCGGGGCTGAGGCCAAAGGCGGAGTCTCTGCTCGCCCTGCTGGCCGAGGACCCCTGCCGGCGTCCTCCCCCGTTCGAGCGTCTGGTCGGGGACCTGGCTGGCGCCTGTTCGCGAAGGATCAACATCCAGCACCGCCTGGTCTATCAGGTGCTGGAAGAAGAACGGGTGGTCAAGATCCTGCGCATGTGGACGCACTTCGAATAATTCCTGATGCCCCGGAGGCACCATCATGAGCGAAGACTTCCTGGAACTCCCCGTCGCCTTCATGAACGAGGATCATGCCGACTTCGTCGAGGCCCTGGCGGGCCTCGAGGCCCTGCTGGAGGCCGGCGACCTCGAGGCCGTCGGCCCTGCCTTCGAGGCGCTGCTGGCCCATACCCGCGAGCACTTCGGGCGCGAGGAGGCGGCGATGCGCCAGATCCAGTTCCCGCCCTACCAGGCCCACAAGGGCGAGCACGACCGGGTGTTGGGGGTGCTGGAGCAGATCCTGGCCCAGTGGCAGGCGGCGCCCGATGTGCAGAAGATGCGCGAATACATCGAGGACATGCGCGGCTGGTTCCACCAGCACCTCGACACCATGGACCGCGTCACCTCGGTGTGGCTGGCGCGCAACGGGATCGAGCAGGCACCGGTCGAGGGCTAACGAAATCTCATAGGCAGAAAGGCGCTCGAAAAGCGTCGGCCGTTCGCCTGTCCTGTGTACCGTTGCGTGCCTGAGCTATGGTCAGGAGGGATCGAGAGAGGACGATTCGTCGTACTCATCTAGGTCGAGCTGAATATCATACTCAGGACCATTGGCCTGCATGAACTCGGATAAGCTGAGAGCAGCGATGTTGTAGTGTTCATCCAGGCAGAGTACCGCACATTCCAGAAAATCGGGCGCGACTCCTCCAGAACCACCGGATGCGTCACTCCTACCCAAGCGGTATTGGCTGAGCGCTTTAATGTATTTCTTGAAGTTCTCCAGGTCGCATGGCTTAAATTTATAGATGGTTATGTCATGGTGGTTGGACAGCATAGCGCCATAAAGAGATGAAATTTCTTCCCCGTTCCGATGGCTGTCCTCCAATGCCTTGATATATCGTATCGCTCTTAGTTGGAGCCCATCCCTTTCCTCTGTAGACCCGTAAATTATGACATGATGCTGATTTCCATCACGCAGAATAGGGTCATAAAGTATGGCGCCGATATCAAACTTTCTGTTTTCATCGTCGATACTGCTAACATTGCGCTTGAACTCGATAAGCCAAAATTTATCGTAGGAGGAAAAAATGCCATCCCCGGC
>JALWNJ010000299.1 GCA_026995955.1 Gammaproteobacteria bacterium | reverse complement strand
CCTCCATCGCCGGATAGAGGATCTCCTCCACCACCGGGCTCAGGCGGTGGATCTCGTCCACGAACAGCACATCGTGCGGCTCGAGGTTGGTGAGCAGCGCGGCGAGGTCGCCGGGCTTCTCCAGCACCGGGCCGGAGGTGTGGCGCAGGCTGGCGCCGAGTTCGTTGGCGATGATGTGCGACAGCGTGGTCTTGCCGAGCCCCGGCGGGCCGAAGATGAGTACATGGTCCAGCGCCTCGCCACGGCCACGCGCGGCCTCGATGAAGATCTCCATTTGCTCGCGCACCTGTGGCTGGCCCACATAGTCGGCCAGGCGGCGCGGGCGGATCTGCTCCTCCTCGGCGCGTTCGCGCGGATCGGCGTCGGGATCGATGAGGCGCTCGCTCATTTCAGGCTTGCCCTGAGTGCGGCCCGGATGATGGACTGGCTGTCCATGCCGTCAGCGGCCACGGCACGCACCAGTTTCTCGGCCTCGGCGCTGCGGTAGCCCAGCGCCTCCAGCGCCTGCACCGCCTCCTCGCGCGGGCCGCCGGGCGCCGGTACTGCCGCGGCCGCCTCGCCCGCGGACAGGGCCGCCGGGGCCTCGCCGAACAGGCGGTCGAGGCGGTCGCGCAGTTCCACCACCAGCCGCTCGGCGGTCTTCTTGCCGATGCCGGGCAGACGGGTGAGCGCCTTGACATTGCCCTCGGCGACACAACGATGGAACTCCTCGGGCGACATGCCGGAGAGGATGGCCAGCGCCATGCGCGCGCCCACCCCGCTCACCTTGAGCAGGGCGCGGAACAGGCTGCGCTGCGTCTCGTCGCTGAAGCCGTACAGGGTATGGGCGTCCTCGCGCACCTGCAGGTGGGTCCAGAGGGTCACCGGTTCGCCCACCGCCGGCAGGGCAAAGCAGGTGCTCATCGGCGCCTCCAGCTCGTAGCCGACCCCGCCGACCTCGACCATCAGCGCCGGTGGCTGCTTGTACACCAGTTCGCCTCGCAGGCGTCCGATCATCTCCCCCTCCCCCAGGCCGCGGCGCCGCGGCCCAGTGCGGTGTGTGCATGGCACAGCGCGATGGCCAGCGCATCGGCCTGGTCGGCCTGCAGGGCCTGATGCAGGCCCAGCAGCATGCCCACCATGTGCTGCACCTGCGCCTTGTCGGCGGCGCCGGTGCCGACCACTGCCAGCTTGACCTCGCGCGGTCCGTACTCGTGCACCGGCAGGCCGGCCATCACCCCGGCGCAGATGGCCGCGCCACGGGCCTGGCCCAGTTTCAGCGCCGACTGCGCGCTCTTCGACACGAACACGGTCTCGATGGCCATCTGCTGCGGGGCGTGTTCCTCGATCAGTGCCGCCACCTCGCGGAAGATGCAGCCCAGCCGTTCCGGCAGGCCCTCGCCTTGCACGCGGATGTGGCCGCTGGCCAGATGCCGGCTGTGGCGGCCGTCGCTGTCGATCAGCGCGTAGCCGGTACGGTTGGAGCCCGGATCGATGCCGAGGATGCGCATGGGCCGCGCCCGCCGTCAGGCGAAGCGCTCCAGCACCTCATCCGGGATCTCGGCGTTGGTGTACACCTCCTGCACGTCGTCGAGATCCTCCAGCATGTCCTGCAGGCGCAGCATCTTCTCCGCGTCGTCGTCGGTCAGGGTGACGGTGGTGGCGGCCTTCATGGTCACCTCGGCGAACTCCGGCTCCAGCCCCGCCGCCTGCAACGCCTCCTTCACGGCCTGGAAGTCCTCCGGGGTGGTCAGCACCTCGATGCTGCCGTCATCATTGGTGACGACATCCTCGGCACCGGCCTCCAGCGCCGCCTCCATGATGGCGTCCTCGTCGCTGCCCGGGGCGAAGCCGATGATGCCCACCTTGGAGAACAGATAGGCCACCGAGCCGTCGGTGCCCAGGTTGCCGCCCATCTTGGTAAAGGCATGGCGCACCTCGGCCACGGTGCGGTTGCGGTTGTCGGTGAGGCAGTCGACCATCACCGCGATGCCGCCCGGGCCGTAGCCCTCGTAGCGCACCTCCTCGTAGGCGGCGCCCTCCAGCTCGCCGGCGCCACGCTTGGCGGCGCGCTCGATGGTGTCCTTGGGCATGTTGGCGGCAAAGGCCTTGTCCCAGGCCAGGCGCAGCCGCGGGTTGGCGGCCGGATCGGAACTCTTGCCCTCGCGCGCGGCCACCGTGATCTCGCGGATCAGCTTGGTCCAGATCTTGGCGCGCTTCTTGTCATTGGCGGCCTTCTTGTGCTTGATGTTGGCCCATTTGCTGTGTCCAGCCATAGTCGCTCACCTGTACGAATCTGTCGGTACGAATGACGGCGATTTTATCACGAAGCCAGCACGCCCTTGCGCAGCCAGTTGACCGCGGCGCGATGCACCTCGGGGGCCAGCAGCATCTCGAAGTGGCCGCGCGGCACGGCCAGGTGGGCATCGAGCCAGTCGGCGCATGTCTCCTCCAGCGAGACGGTGCCGTCATGGGGCCGTTTCAGGCCACCGAATACCTGCCCCACGCCATGCCCGCGGGTGCCGGCGATCATCGCCACCGGCCGGTCGCCGCGCCAGGGCGGCACATCGCCCAGCAGGCCATGCTCGATGGCATGGCCCAAAAGCGGCCTCAGCAGGGTATGGCGCGCCACCCGGCGTGCCACGCCGCTGCCCCGGATCGGTGACCCCAGCATCAGCACCCGCCCCGGCGGCTGCTGCGGAAAGCGGTCGAACAGGTGCAGCAGCAACAGTCCGCCCAGGCTGTGGCCCAGCAGATGCACGGTAGGGCGGCGCTGGGCGGCGATGAAGGCGTCGAGCTTCTCCGCACTGCGGGCCAACGGCCAGCGCAACGAAGGATAATGGAAGATGCGCGGCTCCAGCCCGCCACGGCGCAGGGCGCGCGCCAGTGGCACCAGCTCCATCCCGGTCATCCAGATACCGTGCACCAGCACCACCAGCGGGCGCGGGCCGCCGTGCTCGGCGCCACTGCCCATGGTTCAGCCGTCCTCCAGTCCGTGGTGCACGATCTCGTACACATCGCGCGACAGCCCCTCGCGCGCCATGATGCGCTCCAGCTCGGCGTGCATCAGCGCCGCACGCGTCTCGTCGTAGCGACGCCAGC
>JALWNJ010000298.1 GCA_026995955.1 Gammaproteobacteria bacterium | reverse complement strand
CTCAAAGCGCATGAAGTGCACCGACGAGGTCTTGTCCTCGGTCTCGCGCTCGAGGTCCTCGTTGGCGATGGGATGCACCTTTTCGAGATCGTCGACCTGCATCCAGACATCGCGCTCGATGCCCTTCAGTTCGGCCAGGCGCTTGCGGCGCTCCTCCGGGTCGGGGTACTCGATCATCATGGTGGCCTTGAGGTTGCGGCCATCCGGGATCAGCGGATTGTAGGCATCCAGTTCGTCCTGGATGCCCTCGTGCTCGAAGATGCGTTCGATGCGCAGCATCTCCTGCACTTGGTACTGCATGGTGTCCCGGTCCTCGAAGTGGAAGGTGACATGCGGCCCCACCTGCACCTGGCGACGCGCCTTGTGGGCGCGCATGCGCTCGCGGTACTCGGGCCGGATGCGGTCGTATTCCTCCAGCGAATAGAGATCCTCGTGCTTCAACTTTTCCATGCCTCTGCCTCCGTCGTTCAGATGCCGTAGGCCCTGCGCAGCAGGGTCAGCGGATGTTCGGGTTCGCTGCCATCCTTCAGACCGTTCTCGATCTGATGGCCGGCCATCGGACAGTCACTGGCGTAATGGTCGGGCTTGATCTGCTTGACCTTGTTGACCACCGGGCGGCAGATCTTCATCGACACCGCGTGAAACTCGGACTTCACCGCATAGGTGCCGTCGTGACCCGAGCAGCGCTCGATGAGCTCCAGTTTCGTGTCCGGCACCAGCTTGAGCAGATCACGGGTCTTGTAGCCCATGTTCTGCACCCGCAGGTGACAGGCGGCATGGTAGGCGATGGTGCCCAGCGGGTTGCGGAAGTCCTCGTTGAGCAGGCCCGCCTTGCGCCGCAGCATCAGATACTCGAAGGGATCGAAGATGTGCTTCGAGATGCGCTGCACCTTGTCATCATCGGGGAACATCAGCGGCAGCTCCTGCTTGAACATCAGCACGCAGGACGGTACCGGGGCCATGATGTCCCAACCCTCGTCGATGTGCGCGGCGAGCACGGCGGCATTTTCCTCCTTGGCGGCCTCTACCGCCTCGAGGTTGCCCAGCTCCAGCTTGGGCATGCCGCAGCAGCGCTCACGCTCGACCAGGCGCACCTCGATGCCGTTGTGCTCCAGCACAGCAATGAGGTCTTCCACCAGCTTCGGCTCGTTGTGGTCTCCGTAGCAGGTGGCAAAGATGGCGACGCGGCCGGTGGTCTCTTCGGTGGCCTCCGGCTCGATGCCCTGGCTGCGATAGCCCCGAAACGCCTTGCGTGCGGTGCGCGAATGGAACTCGGGCAGGATGGCATCGCTGTCGATGCCGACGACCTTGTCCATCAGTCTGCGGATGGGCTTGCTGCGGTTGGCGGCATTGACCACACCGCTCACCACCGGGATGCCGGCCAGACTGCCCACCACATCGGTGGAGGTCAGCACCCGATCGCGCAGCTTGACCTCGCCCTTCTTGTACTTGACCGCCTTGGCACGCAGCATCAGGTGCGGGAAGTCCACGTTCCACTCGTGCGGTGGCACATAAGGGCACTTGGTCATGTAACACAGATCGCAGAGATAGCAATGGTCGACGACCTTCCAGTAGTCCTCCTTGGCCACGCCGTCGATCTCCATGGTGTCGGATTCGTCCACCAGATCGAACAGCGTGGGGAAGGCATTGCACAGACTCACGCAGCGCCGACAGCCATGACAGATGTCGAACACGCGCTCCAGCTCGGCAAACAGCTTGCCCTCGTCGTAATACTCGGGCGACTTCCAGTCGATCGGGTGACGCGTGGGCGCGTCGAGACTGCCTTCGCGGATTCCGCCGGCCATTGCTGACTCCTCTTTTCGGCTTGTTTTGTCGGAACTTGATGACACCGCTCGGGTGCCGGCTGCGCCGGCACCCGCGGCGGATCGATCAGCTGTCCAGGGCGTCGAGCGCCTTCTGGAAGCGGTTGGCGTGAGAACGCTCGGCCTTGGCCAGGGTCTCGAACCAGTCGGCGATCTCGTCGAAACCCTCTTCACGGGCGGTCTTGGCCATGCCCGGGTACATGTCGGTGTACTCGTGGGTCTCGCCGGCGATGGCGGCCTTCAGGTTGTCGGCGGTGGAGCCAATCGGCAGGCCGGTTGCGGGATCGCCGACGGCCTCAAGGTACTCCAGGTGGCCGTGAGCGTGGCCGGTCTCACCCTCGGCGGTGGAACGGAACACGGCGGCCACGTCGTTGTAACCCTCGATGTCCGCCTTGGCGGCGAAGTACAGGTAACGGCGGTTGGCCTGGGATTCGCCGGCAAAAGCGGCCTTCAGGTTTTCTTCGGTCTTGCTGCCTTTGAGTTCCATGGGAATACCTCCTGTGGTTCAGCGGTTGGAACGGTGCGTGAATCTTCAGGGCTATTTTTAGACCTATTCTAAAAATTTGTCAAGCCCCTTCATCCCTTTTGATGGGGATTGCGATGCCCGGCGTCAAGGACCACCTCGACGAAGCCGCGGGCCGCGGCCCCAGAACTATAGTTCATCGTTGACGACCTCGTCGTGTGCCAGTAACTTAGCCCCAACTGCCGCTGCACAAAGACGCTCATGCCGGAGAAAAAGGACCAGAAACGATTCGATTTCGAGGCCGCCCTCGAGGAACTGGAGCGCCTGGTCGGGCGCCTGGAAAAGGGCGACCTGTCACTCGAGGAATCACTCAAAGAATTCGAGCGTGGCGTGGCGCTGACACGAAGCTGCCAGCAGGAGCTGAAACACGCCGAGCAGAAGGTCCGCAAGCTCACCGAAGACGGTGGCACCGAAGACTTCGACGCGGATGACCTCGTCTGACCCGCGCGACCGCTTCGGCGCGCTGCAGCAGCGCATCGAATCGGTCCTCGACCACTGGCTGCCGCCTGCCACGCGCAACCCCCGACGATTGCACGAATCGATGCGCTATTCGGTGCTCGGCGGCGGCAAGCGGGTACGGCCGCTGCTCGTCTATGCCGCCGCCGAGGCGGTGGGCCAGCCCCCGCAGCGCGTGGATGGCTGCGCCGCTGCCGTGGAGCTGGTGCATGTCTATTCCCTGATCCACGACGACCTGCCGGCCATGGACGACGACGACCTGCGCCGCGGCAAGCCCACC
>JALWNJ010000297.1 GCA_026995955.1 Gammaproteobacteria bacterium | reverse complement strand
CCTTCGACTTCGTCTCCAAGCCGGTGGACCTCGCCATGCTGCGCAACCTGGTGGACAGCGCCCTGCGCCTCTCGGGCGGCGGACGCAGCGGCGAACACCCGCGGCCCGACCCGGAACGGATGCGCAGCCCGCGCGCCATCGACCGCATCGTCGCTCAGGCCCCCGCCAGCCAGCGCATGGTGGCCACCATCCGCAAGCTCGCCCGCAGCCAGGCTCCGGTGTTCATCCACGGCGAGTCCGGCAGTGGCAAGGAGCTGGTGGCCCGCAGCATCCACGAGCTGGGCCCGCGCGCGGCCGGGCCGTTCATCGCCGTCAACTGCGGCGCCATCCCCGCCGAGCTGATGGAGAGCGAGTTCTTCGGCCACCTCAAGGGCAGTTTCACCGGCGCCACCAGCGACAAGCAGGGCCTGTTCGAGGCCGCCCACGGCGGCACCCTGTTCCTCGACGAGATCGCCGAGCTGCCGCTGGCGATGCAGGTCAAGCTGCTGCGCGCCATCCAGGAACGCGCCATCAAGCCCATCGGGGCCGCCCGCGAGGTCCCGGTCGATGTGCGGATCCTCAGTGCCACCCACAAGGACCTGCAGGCCGAGATGCAGGCCGGCCGTTTCCGCCAGGACCTCTACTTCCGCATCAATGTCATCCAGCTCGATGTGCCCCCCCTGCGCGAACGGCGGGAGGATGTGGATCTGCTGGTGGCAAGGCTCCTGGAAGAACTGCAGGAGCGCTGGGGCGGCACCCGCTTCGAGATCACCCCCGAGGCCATGGCGCGACTGCGCGCGTACCCTTTCCCAGGCAATGTCCGCGAACTGGAGAACACCCTCGAGCGCGCCGCCACCCTGTGCGAGGACAACCGCATCACGGCTGCCGACCTCGACTTCCTCTCCGCCGCCGAGCCCGCGCCAGAACAGGCTCCCGAACCGGCAGCGCCCACCAGCCTGCAGGAACAGGAAAAGGCCCTGCTCCTGCGCACCCTCGACGCCACCCGCTGGAACCGCAGCGAGGCCGCCCGCCGCCTGGGCCTGACCCTGCGCCAGCTGCGCTACCGCATCGAAAAATACGGCCTCGACCGCCAGACCGACTGACATTTTTGTCACATTGTGACAACCCGGGATGACGCGATTGTCAAATCCGGCGCCGACAAACGGTACCCCTTCACAGAAAAAACCCGTCCCGACAACGAAATCGCCAAGTTGGCACGCCCCATGCATCTGCTTTGATACGAGTGACCAGACCGAAGCACTCGGAAGATCAACCGTCACAACCTCTCTCAAGGAGAACCGACATGAAGAAAGTCCAGCAAGGTTTCACCCTCATCGAACTGATGATCGTGGTTGCCATCATCGGCATCCTGGCCGCCATCGCCATCCCGGCCTACCAGGACTACATCGCCCGCTCCCAGGTCACCCGCGTGGTCGGCGAGCTGTCCGCCCTGAAGACCGCTGCGGAAGAACTTCTGATGCGTGGCGCGGGTGGTACCACACAGCTTGATGATGCCACCGACCTTGGCTACAACACCTCGAACCTCCTGAATGGTGCCCCCACTGTCACTTCGACAAATGCTGGCGTCGTGAGCATCGTGGGCACGCTCGGAGGTAACGCTGCTGCAGCCGTTTCCGGAGCTACTGTCACCATCGCACGCAATGCTGCAGGTACTTGGACTTGTACGGTCGATGGTTCTGGCGCCAGCTCTTGGAAGGCCTCCTATGTCCCGGCCGGCTGCACCAACAGTTAAGGTCTGAATACGGACATGAGCTGAACGGGCCTCGAGTGTCGTTTCTGACCTCGGGGCCCTTTCTTGCAGGGACGATGCGATGCATCCCCGCAAGAAAGGGCCCCATATTTAGAACCCGATTAGGCCGAACAGGCAAGTCACTGCCACCGCGTCGTTCATTCCTAGCCCTTGTGTGCCCTACACTGGATGAGGATGAAGGTGATGAAAAAAGGCAACAATCGGGGTTTCACCCTGATCGAACTCATGATCGTGGTGGCCATCATCGGCATCATCGCAGCCATAGCTATTCCAAGCTATCAGGACTATGTAGCCCGTACACAGGTTACGCGTGCTTTAGGCGAGCTGACTGGCTTCAAAACACCTGCCGAAGAATTCGTACAGCGCGGCAACACTACTTTCACCGCTGCTGATCTCAACTACAAAACCTCGGACCTAACCACTGGAGTACTGACTATCAACTTCAATTCTGACGGCAGTGGGAGTCTCGCGGTTACTTTGGGCAATAATGTCTTTAATGGTATCTCCGGTGCCCAGATCATTCTCAGCCGCACTGTAAACGGCGCTTGGAGCTGCGTTATCGACACCAGCGGCGCAACCGCTTGGAAGGCCAGTTACACCCCCAGTGGCTGTACGAACTCCTGAACCGCCCCGCCCCGGCACAAAGCTCATCCATTCAGACAGCGGCATAGAAGGAAAAACGCCATTTTTCGCCGTCCCGTGGCTGATACTCCTATTGGTTCTGGCCAGCCTGCCTAATCTCGGCCTACCCACCCATGTCCATCCGTTTGATGTCAAGCGCATGGCCGAAATCGGTTTTCTGGCCCTGTGCCTGAGCCTTGTCCCTCTGCCCCCCATTTCCCGAGCCATTGCCACAGTCGTTGACTCTTTGTCACGCCTTGCTCGGCTGGGCCTGACCGCCATCGTACTGCTCGGGCTGGCTGCGTCCCTGCATGCCGAGCACACTCCAGCAGCGCTGCAGGAATGGGCAACACTGGGCGGGCTGGGCCTGTGTGTCCTGATCCTGGCCGCAGCCTACCGAGCCCACGCGAAAATCGTGCGTATCGGGCTCGCCATAGCCCTCATCCTTGCCAGTGGCTGGTATCTGCTGCAGTTCCTGGTCGGTCTGCTTGCCGCCGTCACGGAAGACCTGGCGCCGGCCTGGCCGCTGCCCCTGTTCGGTTTTGCCAATGTCCGCTTCCTCGCCCACTACCAGCTTGGCCTGCTGCCCCTGCTGGGCTGGACCGTACTGTATTTCCGACATCCGCTGCTGCGCAGCCTGGCAGGCGCCCTGTTCGTGCTCTGGTGCAGCCTGCTCTGGTACAGCCTGGGTCGTGGTGCCCCGCTGGCACTGATCACCGCCATGGTGC
>JALWNJ010000296.1 GCA_026995955.1 Gammaproteobacteria bacterium | reverse complement strand
GCGTTCAGGAAGTCGCCAACGACCCGATCCGCGGTACGGATCACGGCATCGAGACTGCGCCAGGCCAGCTCGCCACGACCCAGGGCCGGCGCCAGGCTGCGGGCAAAGGCTGCAGGACGGAACCGGCCTTCGAGATCCGGGGCCTCTTCCGGTGGCAGGTCGGCAGGTCGTGCGGCCGGTTGCCTCAGGTCGATCTGGCCGGAGGTGGGGAACAGCAGGGCGTGCAGGGGGTCGCCCGGGTCGAGCACCCTGCGCAGGTAGGACGCCCCCGGATCGTCCTCCTTCTGGCGTCGTTCCCGGTGCTCGGGCAGGTCAAGGCCACCGTCGAAGCTGGAGGGGTCGAAGGCCAGCCACCCCGTGGCCGCATTGAACGCAGACCAGAGCTTGATGTATTCCGGCGCCGGCAGTGTGGCGAGGTCCCTTAGCGCTGCGTTGAAGTCGACAAGGTCGGGATGCTGATCGCGCAGCGGTTTGCCGTCGTGGTGGCCAGCGAGCCAGTCGGCCTGCACCTGCTGGATCTCGCGCATCTGGCGGCGCAGTTCACGGCGTCGATCAATCGCCAGTATGTCCTCGATCTGCTTGCGATCCAGCGCCTTTGCAGCATCGCGCAGCATTCTGGCGCTGTCACTGTTGTCGGCATAGCCCACGGGATGCGCCCCGCGATGCCCTGATTGTCTGTTACCCGGTGCTTTTTTCTGCCACAACGCCTTGTTGAAGAACACTTGCCAGGCCAGTTGGGCGCTCTTGCCATGTTCCTTTTTTGAGATGCCTTCCATGACATCCAGCAGAGACTGAAAGAGCAGGTACCAGAGCTGCATGTTGCGCCCAGCCACCGCCAGCGGATCGTGCAGGTACACCACGGGGTACTTGCGGCCCTGCCAAGGGCGGATCCAGGTCAGTTGGCCGTTGGCCTGCTCGACGGCCTCGATGCGGGCCTTGCGACCGGAGGCAGGCTGGGTGGGAAAGCCGTTCCGGTAGCCGGACAGGTCGATCTGCTGCAGGCGCTGTTCGCGGATCTGTTGGATACCCGCCTCGTCGTAGCCGTAGTCGGCGGGCATCCTGGGCAGGGCGTCGGGGTCGAGGCGCCAGTCCTCGGGGTCCATGCCGCCGAGCTGGCAGATGCGTGCCCAGGACCACTGCACCTCGGAGACGGCGAGGTAGACCTCCTGGGGCTCGTGGTCGAGCACGGCGGGCAGCAGCAGGCGGGGGTCGGATACGACGGTGGCGGGGCGCCGGTCGCGCCCGGCATGACGGTGCAGGTTGACCTCGCGCAGCCTTCCGGCGCGGCCGACCTCGAGTTCGCGCCACAGGTACTTGCCGCGGAACACGTAGAGCCAGGTGCCGGCACGCGGCAGGCCGATGTCGTCGGGGTCGAGGTCGGGGCTTTGGTAGATGCGCGGCAGTACCGGGACGAGTACATGGCGGTCGTACTCGGGGGCCTGGTCTCTGGGCCGGGTGCCGGCCTGACCCAGCGGGACGAGGTAGTAGCCCTGCCCCTCGGCGTCGGGGCTTTCGTCGAGCAGACGCAGGTAGGCGGTGCCGGGGCCTGCGGCAGGCAGGGCCTGGTGGCGCCCGGTGGCCGTCTCCTGACCGGCGCCGACGGGGCGCTCGCCGGGGCGGGTGCCACGGGCCAGCTCGGCGTAGAGATCGGGACCGGGTTCCTGGTCGGTCAGGCCGACCTGGCCGGTCTCGGGGTCGTGGCCGTCAGGATCGCTGCTGCCGACGGTGACCAGATCCATGCGCTCGGGCAGGGCCTCGACCTCCTGGTCGGCCTCGAGGGCGTCGAAGTCGAGCCCCTCGGGCGGCGCGCCGCCGGGCTGCTGCAGGGGCATGGGCGGGGTGTTGCGGTTGTTGGAGGTCATCAGGTCGCCCTGGCGCACGGCGGGGATGCCCTCGATGAACACATTGGGCGAGCCGGTGATGAACTCGGCGCGGCCCTTGACGGTGCCGGAGCGGATGCCACCACAGGAACCGGCCTCGTCGCCGCTGCTGGTGGCGAAGATGCTGTTACGGTGGCAGACGGGATGACCGTTGATGAACACGGTGGCGGCGGTGCGCGCGGCGTCGCTGCTGCGGGCGACATTGGTGTAGGCCGAGGGGCGGCACTTGTCGGGGGTCTTGCAGACATCGGGGCTGCTCACGACGCCACCGGAGCCGGCGTGCACCGCCGTGCGGCCGTTGATGAGGACGAGGCCTTCGTTGGGGTTGGATTTCTTGGTCATGGGGCTGCTCCTTGGCTTGTTGCTCCTTGGGTGCCCGTCCGGCCGTAGGCAGGATCAGGGAAATAGAACGAAACGGGTTGCAGATGTGCGCCGAGGCAGGAAGATGCCGTCAGTGGGAAGCATGTGCTTCGGATTGCCAACAGGGTGCCACAGGCCGCGGCCAAGGGCCAGGATGTCTTCGGCGGTGCCGCGATAGCGATAGGGGAAGGGGAATGCGCGGATCCTTGCGGCCATGCGGGCTCCTCCTTGAAACAGGTTGCCGAGGATTTTCCTGCAATCAGAGGGAGATTTCCAGTCCCTATGTCGTGGGCAATTTGCCCTACTGGGCGTAGATCAGGTCCTGGATGTCCTTGAGGGGGCGGATCCAGGGGCCGCTGCGGCGCAGCGACGCCGGCAGCCGGCCGATGGCACGCCGGGCGGCGCTGCGGTCAGGGTAGGGGGCGGTGACCAGCACATAGAGGCTCTTGCCGCCGCGCCGCAGGTGATACCAGGCCAGGGGCTTGTTCAGTTTCAGTTCGTGCGCGATGCGGGCCAGGCCAGCCGGTTCGCTCAGGGCTGCCAGCTGGATGGCGAACTGCTTTGGATCCTGTTTGAGCAGCCAGGCGGGGGGCTGGAGGCCGGCGATCTGGCGCACTGCCACCGTCTTGCGGGCAGGCGCGGACGAGCCGCGGGCGGTTTCGGGCGATGCCGGACTGGCCGGGCCCGCCTTGGCCCGGGGTTCGGCCTTCGGCGCACGGGCCGCCTCGCTCGGTGCCGGTGGCTGCTCGGTGCCGGTGGGGGGTGCCGGTTGTGCCCCGTTGCGTGTGGTTGTCGCGCCCGGGGTGGGCACGGAATCCGAACCAGTCGACGGTGCCGGTCTTTCTGCCCGGGTCTTTCCGGCC
>JALWNJ010000295.1 GCA_026995955.1 Gammaproteobacteria bacterium | reverse complement strand
GGCTTGCCTCCGGATGGGAAACGATGACGAAATCGCGGTTCTCGGCGCGCACCTGCATCGGCAGTCCGAGCCGTTGCAGGGCCGGCAGCGAGGAACGCGGTATCAGGGCCCAGGCATCGGGCTCGGTGCGCCAGTGGCGCGCAAACGCCGCGTGATCCGGCAGCCAGCGCCCGGGATCGTGGCGGATGCCGAAGTCCAGTTCGCCGCGCCAGCCCACCAGGGTGACGGTGCGGCGCAGGTACCAGGGTACCGTCTGCTGATAGAAGTCCACGCTGTAGAAGGGGGCCTCCCGGATCACGGGCCGCAGTGGCTCGACCAGCGCCCGCGCCGAGCGCAGTTCGGCCACCTGCTGGCTGCCGGCCAGGATCAGGGCCGGGAACAGCAGCCAGGTGAGCCCGTGCAGCAGCAGGGCACGCCGGCCGTGGCCGCCGAGCAGGATGACGCCTGCACTGCCCAGCCCCAGCAGGCCGAAGGCGGCGCCCAGCCAGGGCCACCAGGGCAGGAACGGTGCCCACTCCGGGCGCGGGAAGGCCAGCACGGCGACCCCGCCCAGGGCAATGATCAGGCCGGCCAGCGCCGAGCCGCGCAGCGAGGGGCGGTGCTCGGCCAGCCAGGGGCCGATGAACAGGGCCAGGGCCGGCATGAGCGGCTGGATGTAGTGGGGCAGCTTGGAGCTGGAGGCGGAGAAGAAGAGCAGGATGAAGCCGATCCACAGCAGCAGGAACAGGCGCTCGTCGAAATCCGCCGCAGGTCTTAGAAACCGCCGACAGGCCGCGCGCGCCAGCCCTGCCAGCTGCCCCAGCCAGGGCAACAGGGCCAGCAGCAGGAAGGGCAGGAACCACCACCAGGGCTCGTAGCGCTGGTGGGCCCTGGTCAGGAAGCGCTCGAAGTGCTCGTGGACGAAGAAGAAATGGGCGAAGTCGGGGTTGGCGCGCGACACCAGCACGAACCAGGGCGCCGCCAGGGCCAGGAACAGGGCCAGCCCGGGCCAGAACCAGAGCCGCGACCAGATGGCGAGGTCGCGCCGGATCAGGCTGTAGAGCACGAACACCGCGCCCGGCAGCACGATGCCGACCAGGCCCTTGGTGAGCAGGGCGCCGGCGGCCGCGGCCCAGGCCACGGCCATCCAGCGGTTGCGCGCCGCCGGTCGGGACTGCTTCTGCGCCAGCAGGAAGGCAAAAAGCGTCAGCCCCATGAACAGGGCCAGCCCGGTGTCGAGCACACTGATGTGGCTGACCAGGTAGAAATAGGGGTTGGCCGCCAGCACCAGGGCGCTGATCCAGCTGGCGGCGGGGCCGTACAGGCGCCACGCCACCCAGCCCGTGAGCAGCACCAGCAGCCAGCCGGCGAGTTCCGTCCACAGTCGCGCCACCCAGTCGTGCAGCCCGAACAGCTCGTAGAATACGGCCGTGATCCAGTAGTGCAGCGGGGGCTTTTCGAAGTACCTGAAGCCGTTCAGCCTGGGAGTGAGCCAGTCGCCGCTGGCCACCATCTCGCGCGGGATCTCGGCGTAGCGGCCCTCGTCGGTGTGGGTCAGGTCGCGCCATTCGATGTCGGCGAACCAGATCAGGGTGAAGACCAGCAGCAGCGCCAGCAGGGCGCGCCGAGGCAGCGTCATCGACTGGCCATCGCCCTCAGCCATGGTCGGCGGGCGGGGCTTCTTCCTCGACCGGGGTGACCTGGATCAGGATGCCGAGCAGGGGATGGTCGATGTAGTGCAGCTCGCGGCTGCGCATGCGGCGGTGGCTGCGGATGGGTACGTCGAACAGGGTCTTCTGTTCACCCATCTGCTGGGTGACTTCGTCGAGCTGCTCGACGATCACCGGCTGGCGCAACACCAGGTCGGTATAGATGTGCAGGTAGCGGCCGAGCACCAGTCTGACGCTGCCGTCCAGTTCGTTGAGGCTGGTCGGGCCGGGGATCTCGACCGTCTCGCCCTGTTCGTTGGTCTCCCAGCGTGAGGCCATGCGCTCGGGGTATTCGAGGCTGAAGTCCCGGCCGGCGCTGACCGGCATGGGCAGGGCGTGTTCCCTGTCGAGGCCGGGCTGGATCCAGACCAGGTGGGTGAGCACCTGGTAGCGCGGCGAGGCCTGCAGCCGCTTCTCGGCATCGGCCAGGGTGTATTCGCTGTCGGGCAGGAGGCGGAACGACTCGGGCACCCCCTGGCGCTCGCCGGCCGGCGCGTCGAGCCCTTCCGCCAGCGGCCAGTGCTCGCTGTAGAAGGCCTCCGGGTCGGTGTTGCGGAAGAACAGCATTTCCACCTTGTAGCGGGGCAGGTCCTGGGCCGGCAACGGCCGGGCGAAGGGCAGCAACAGCAGCAGCATCAGGGGGGCGAGCAGGTAGCGCGTCATGGGCATTCCTTCGGTCAGGCGGCCTGGTCGAGGCGCAGAGTGTCCAGCAATTGGTACAGCAGTTCAAGCCGGCCGGTCACGCTGTCGGCACTGTGCAGCAGGTGCAGGCGCTGCTGGCTGTCGAGGCGATAGCGGTCGGGTCGGGTCTGGATCAGCTCGATCATGCGCGCGGCGTTGATGCGCGGTTCGTCGACGAAGCTGATGCGCCCCTTCTCGTCGTCCATTTCGATGCGCCGGATGCCCAGCGGTTCCGCCCGCAGCTTGAGCGCGGTGATGGCGAACAGGGTCTTGGCCGGTTCCGGCAGCAGGCCGAAGCGATCGATGAGCTCCACCTGCAGCTCGTCTAGCTCCGCCTGGCTGGCGGCCGAAGCGATGCGCTTGTAGAGGATCAGACGGGTGTGGACATCGGGCACGAAGTCCTCCGGCAGCAGGGCGGGCGCGCCCAGCTCGATCTCGATGCCCTGCGGCTCCTCCAGGGACAGGTCCGGCATCTGGCCGGCCTTGAGGGCCTTCACCGCGCGTTCCAGCAGCTCGTTGTAGAGGGTGAAACCGACCTCGCTGATCTGTCCGCTCTGCTCCTCGCCCAGCAGCTCGCCGGCGCCGCGGATCTCCAGGTCGTGGCTGGCCAGGCTGAAGCCCACGCCCAGATCCTCCAGCGCCTCGATGGCCTGCAGGCGCTTCAGGGCGTCGGCGGTCATCGCCTTGCGTGGCGGGGTCAGCAGATAGGCATAGGCGCGGTGGTGGGAGCGGCCCACGCGGCCGCGCAGCTGGTGCAGCTGGGCCAGCCCCAGCTTGTCGGCGCGGTTGATGATGATGGTGTTGGCGCTGGGGATGTCGATGCCGCTCTCGATGATGGTGGTGGCCACCAGGACATTGAAGCGCTGGTGGTAGAAGTCCACCATCAGCTGCTCCAGCTCGCGTTCGCGCATCTGGCCGTGGGCGTAGCGGATGCGCGCATCCGGCAGCAGCCGTTCCAGCTGCTTCGCCTGCTCCTCGATGGTGCGCACCTCGTTGTGCACGAAGTACACCTGCCCCCCGCGGCGCAGCTCGCGCAGGCAGGCCTCCTGGATGAGGCCGTCCTTCCATTCGCTGACGAAGGTCTTGATGGCGTGGCGCTGTACCGGGGGGGTGGCGATGATGGACAGGTCGCGCAGCCCGGAGAGCGACATGTTGAGGGTGCGCGGGATCGGGGTGGCGGTGAGCGTGAGCAGGTCCACCTCGGCGCGCAGGGCCTTGAGGCGTTCCTTGTGGCGCACGCCGAAGCGGTGTTCCTCGTCGATGATGACCAGCCCCAGGTCGCGGAACTTCACCTCCTTGCCGAGCAGCTTGTGGGTGCCGATGACGATGTCGATCTCGCCGCGGGCGAGCTTGTCCAGCACCTGCTTCTGCTCCTTCGCGGTGCGGAAGCGTGACAGCGACTCGATGCGCACCGGCCAGTCGGCGAAGCGGTCCTGGAAGTTGAGCGTGTGCTGCTGGGCGAGCAGGGTGGTGGGCACCAGTACCGCCACCTGATGGCCGTTCATGGCGCTGACGAAGGCCGCGCGCATGGCCACCTCGGTCTTGCCGAAGCCGACATCGCCGCACACCACGCGGTCCATCGGTTGCTCCGCGGCCAGATCCGCCAGCACCGCCTCGATGGCGGCCTGCTGGTCCGGCGTCTCCTCGAAGGGGAAGGCCTCGGCGAAGGCCGTGTACTCGGCGGGGGTAGGCTGGGCCCGGCCCTGGCGCGCGGCGCGGCGGGCATGGATGTCGAGCAGCTCGGCGGCCACGTCGCGGGCCTTCTGCGCCGCCTTGCGGCGCGCCTTTTGCCACTGTTCCCCGCCCAGCTTGTGCAGCGGCGCATGTTCCGGGCTGGCACCGGTGTAGCGGTTGATGAGGTGCAGCGACGACACCGGCACATAGAGCCTGTCGCCACCGGCGTACTCCAGGGTCAGGAACTCGGCCGGCTGGCCGTCGATGTCGAGCCGGGTGAGCCCCAGGTAACGACCCACGCCATGGCTTTCGTGCACCACCGGCGCACCCTCGCTGAGGTCGGCCAGGTTGCGGATCACCGCGTCGGCGTCGCGCGTGGGGCGCCGCTGCCGGCGCGTCTGGCGGGCGCGTTCGCCCAGCAGCTGCGCCTCGGTAATCAGGGCCAGTTCTGGGTGATCCATGCGAAAGCCCTGCTCCAGCGGGCCGGTGGTAATGGCCAGGCGGGTGGATTCGTCCTCGAGGAATTCGCGCCAGCCCGCCACCACCCTGGGCTGCAGGCCGAAGCCGCGCAGCAGTTCGATCAGGTGTTCGCGGCGACCGGTGGTCTCGGCAGTGATCAGGCAGCGGCCGGGGAACGCGTCGAGGAACGACCGCAGGGCCGCGGCGGGATGCTCGGCGCGCGGCTGGATACGCAGCGTGGGCAGGGCGGTTGTGGCGTGGTTGCGCCGGTCGGCGCCGGTTTCGGTCAGTTCGAAGTCGTGCCGCCGGATGCGTGGCGCGGCCTCCAGCCCGGCCTCGAGTTCCTGCGGCGTGAGGAACAGTTCCTGCGGCGCCAGCAGGGGCCGCTCGATGTCGTGGCGCAGCTGCTCGTAGCGCTCGCCGGCCTCGGCGAGGTACTGCTCGGCGGCAGCCTCGCTGCCCTCGGCCAGCAGCAGCAGGCGATGCTCGGGCAGATAGTCGAACAGTGTTTCCATCCGCTCGTGAAACAGCGGCAGGTAGTATTCGATGCCGCCCGGCGCGGCGCCGTTGCTGACCTCGTTGTACACCGCGCAGCGTGCCGGATCGCCCTCGAATCGCTCGCGGAAGCGCTGGCGGAAGCGGCGGATGCCGTCTTCGTCGAGCGGAAACTCGTGCGCCGGCAGCAGCTCGATGGCATCGATCTTCTCGCGTGATCGCTGGTCGTCGGGCGAGAACAGGCGCAGGTCCTCGAGCTCGTCTTCGAACGGATCATTGCGGCATTGGTGATCGCGGCCCATCGGGTAGAGGTCGATGATGGCGCCGCGCACGGCGTACTCGCCATGTTCCATCACCTGCTGCACGAAGCGGTAGCCGCTGGCCTCGAGCTGGCGGCGCAGGGCCTCGATGTCCAGCGTCTGTCCGCGTTTCAGGCTCAGGCTGCGCCCGGCGACGAAGCTGCGCGGGGCCAGGCGCTGCATCAGGGTCGAGGCCGGCACTACCAGCAGGCCACGCCTGAGCGTGGGCAGGCGCGCCAGCAGGCGCAGCCGGTCGGAGACGATGTCCTCGTGCGGCGAGAAGGCGTCGTAGGGCAGGGTCTCCCAGTCCGGCAGGTGCAGGATTTCCAGCGTGGGGTCGGAATTGAAGAAGCGCAGCGCCGCCTCCATGCGCGCAGCCTCGGCATGGCCCGGTACCACCAGCACCGCCAGGCCGTCGAAACGGGCTGCGGCACGGACGATGGCCAGCTTGCGGCTGGCGCCGACCAGCCCACCCCAGTGAACGAGCGGGTGTTCGCGGTCCGGCAGGACGGGTTGCAGGGGGCTGCGTGGCTTCAAGGCGGTTCGACGGATGCACTCTGACGGGAGGCGCATTTTCCCATACTCGCTTGACAGGGAACAGGCCAGGGTCCACATTCCCTGTCAATACTGACAGGACTGACGCGAGGCGTAGATGGCCGAAGACCGATCGTTCCCCGCCCAGGCCCTGCTCGACGGCCTGCCCAAACCCTATGTGGTGATCGACCGCGATTATCGCATCCTGGCGGCCAACCGCCTGTATGCCGAGCAGTTCGGCGTGCCGCTCGAGTCCCTCGTGGGGCGGTACTGTCACGAGGTGGAGCACCACTCGGATGTCCCCTGCCGGCAGCTGGGGCAGGAGTGTCCCCTGGATCGTGCGGTGGCGGATCGCCACGAGGCGCGCCTGGTCAACCTGCATCCGGACCGGGAGGGACGCGAGCGGCCCATGCAGGTCACGGCCACGCCGGTATTCGACGAAAACGGCGAGATCGTCCATGTCGGCGCCCTGATCGAGCCGCTGGAGGGTGAGGATGCGGCTGCCCAGCGCCAGACACCACGCGTGCTGGTCGGTCATTCACCGGCCCTGCTGCGGCTCACCAGTCTGCTGTACCGTGCCGCGCCCACTCAGACCACCATCCTCATCGAGGGCGAGAGCGGGGTCGGCAAGGAATGTGTCGCCAACTTCATCCACAACTATTCCTCGCGCAGCACCGGGCCATTCGTGGTTGTGGACTGCGGCGCGCTCGGCGAGAGCCTGATCGAGAGCGAGCTGTTCGGCTACGAGAAGGGCGCCTTCACCGGCGCCACCCAGCGCAAGCAGGGGCTGATCGAGGCTGCCCACGGCGGCACCCTGTTCATCGACGAGATCGGTGAGCTGCCGCTGGAGCTGCAGACCAAGCTGTTGCGGGTTCTGGAGACCGGCACCCTGCGCCGCCTCGGCGGTACCGAATACATCCAGGTCGATGTCCGTTTCATCGCCGCCACCCACCGCAATCTGTTGCGCATGGTGGAGGAGGGACGCTTTCGCCAGGATCTCTACTATCGACTGGCGGCCTTTCCGGTGACCATCCCGCCGCTGCGCGAGCGCAAGGAGGACATCCCCGCGCTGGCCGAATACTTCCTGGGGATGATGGAGGAGGGCGAACGCCAGTTGCCGCTGTCCTCCGAGGTCATCGAGGCACTGCTGTCCTACGACTATCCCGGCAACATCCGCGAACTGCGCAACATTCTCGAACGGGCCGTGATTCTTGCCGTGGGTGAGCCGATGCGGCCGGAGCATCTCGTCTTTCCCAGCAGCCTCAGCGTGCGCCGCGAAGGAAGTGACGTGACGGTGGTCGAACAGGGCCAGGTGTCGGTCCATCATGCTGCCGAACCAATGGCCCAGGATGGACCGGACAATCCCCTGATCCGTCGCCGGCGCCGTCTCGACGACGAGAGCGTGCTGGAAGCATTGCGCCAGCATGACGGTCACCGCGGACGCGCCGCCCGCGCGCTCGGGGTCAGCGAGCGCACCCTGTACCGCTACATTCGTCGCATGCGCGAGGCAGACTGAACCCCGGGCAAAAAGAAGCCCGCCTGGCGGCGGGCAAAGTCACTGCCGGAATCGGTCGGGATCAGGGCTTGACGGTGCTCAGACCCAGGATCTCCCAGTCCTGCATGCCGCCGCGATACCACTTGATCTTGTGTGCGGGGTATCCGAAGCGGAGCAGGTTCTTGATGTTGTTGGGCGACTGGCCGCACCACATGCCGTTGCAGAACAGGACCAGGGTCTTGGCGTTGGAAAAGTCCCAGAGGCCTTCCATTTCCTTGACGCCGAATTTTTCCTGAAGGATCTCGCCGATGGAGATCGGATCGGCGCCCTTGGCCGGATTCAGCTTGGTCCAGGGGATGTTGACGGCGCCGGGGATGGTGCCACGCTTCACCCAGTCCGGGGTGCGCGAGTCGATTACCAGGATGTTCTCGCCCTTGGACATGCGCACCAGGTAGTCGATGACTTCGCGCTCGCCGATGGTTTCCACGCCGGGGGCCAGCTTGATGGGCTGGATGCAGAACGGCGGGCAGGGACGCGAGGTCTTGGCGAAGGCCGGGTTGACGGTGTTCTTGTTGTTCTGGTTGCGTTTGATGGTGTAGGTCTTGCCGTTGATGGTGAAGGTGACTTCCTTCATGTCCGGGGTAATGCCAACGGGCTTGCCGGCCTGTGCCGTGCCCGCGAAGGCAAGCCCCGCTGCGATGGCCAGAAATGCAATCTGTTTCATCAGTTTCATCGTGTTGGACTCCTCTTGGATTTCTGTTGTTTTGCGCTGGTCGTTGCCGTGGCTGGCAACTCATTCACAATCCGGATCTTCCTCGCCTTCCCCGGAGCCTTCCTTTTTTTCCTCCTTGTCGAGGACGATCCCGGGCAGGGTGGCGAGGCAGAAGCCGGCTTGTTTCGTGGTGGCGGCCTGCAGGCTCCCCAGGTAAAGGGTCAGCAGCAGGCAGGCCAGAATGGAAATCACTTTGTTCATTTCGGTTCCGGATGGCTTGTGGGATGCGCCTGGACTGGAGCAAGGCCTGTGCCAACCTTGGCCGAAAGGTCGGTTTGGTGGAAATGTTCAATCTGAACAGGAGGTTATTGCTTTGATGGCGGCGCAAATACCCCGAGAGGAATACAGAAAATATGGCAGGGATCTGTCAGTATGGCAGTGACAACCTGTCAGAAATGGCAGGCCATGTCATTCCTGGGCATGGCCCGCCGATGTGTCAGCCGGCCTTTTTCCGGGTGTTGATGCCGAGCAGCGAGTACAGCGGGCACCAGCCGATCAGGCCGGTGGCCAGCGGGATGACGCCAATCCAGCCCCACGGCGTCTGCGGACCGACAAAGACCAGGCTGATGAGACCTGCGCCGACGATGACGCGCAGGACGCGGTCGATCATGCCTTCATTCATCATGTTGCACCTCCAGGAATCGTGTTTCGTTGATGACGGAAGTGAGTGTAGGCAATGGGATCCATGCCTTCCGTGATCTAGTCACGCTCGGCGATGCGCTCAAGGGCCGACCGGTCCAGCAGGTGTATGCTGCCGCGTTCCAGCGCCACCAGGCCGCGGCGCTGCATGTCCTTGAGCTGGCGGCTGATGACCTCGCGGGCGCTGCCGAGTTCGGTGGCAAGCTCCTGGTGGGTGATGCGCAGGGTGTCGTTGTCTGCCGCCAGTTGCAGCAGCCGCTCGGCGAGCCGGGCATCGAGCCGGCGGAAGGCGATGTCCTCGATCAGGGTCAGCAGTTCCGCCAGGCGCTGGCCGTAATCACGAAAGACGAAGGCGCGGAAGGCGGGCGAGTGGTTGAGCGCGTGTTCGAAGCGAGGCGCCGGGATGAGGATGGCACGGGTCGGCTGTTCGGCGATGCCCTCGGCGCTGTAGTGGCCGGTGCCCAGCAGACAGGCGGTGGTGAGCACGCAGGACTCGCCGTTGCGTACCCGGTAGAGCACGATCTCGCGGCCGCTGGCGGCCAGCTCGCGCACCTTGACGCTGCCCTCGATAACCAGAAGGTAGTTGTCGCAGCTCTGGCCCAGGCGAAAGGCAATGCCGCCCGGCTGCAGGTGCACCTCGCGCCCGCTCTCCAGCGCAGTCCTGCCGGCCGGATCGTCCACGCCGGCAAGCCCGGGGAAGTGCTGTACCCAGTCCGTGCGTTGGGTCGTGCTCATCGTTTCCACCCGGCCAGGAAGGCGGTCATGCAGTCGCCCAGCCTCGGGGCGTCGTAGCCTCCCTCGAGCACGATGACTGCGGGCAGGCCCAGGGCCCGGACGCGGATGGCGATGGCCCGATAGTCGTCCATCTCCAGTTGCACGGCCTGATCCTGGATGTCGTCCCCCGCCAGGGTGTCGAAGCCCAGCGACAGCACGAGGCTGCGGCAGCCGCAGGCAGTAATCTCGGCCAGGACCTCGTCCAGCAGGGCGAGATAGCACGCCCCGTCGCAGTCCTCCGGCAGGCTGCGCAAGCGCACGAAGGGACCGCCGGGGTCCACGCCGGCATCCAGCCAAGGATAGCTGAGCCAGGGGTCGGCGTGCAGCGACCAGTAGCGCAGTGTCTCGTCGGCGAACTCCAGGCTGCCGTCGCCCAGGTGGTAGTCGAGGTCGAGCACCGCCACAGGGCCTCGCATCTCGCCCAGGTGGCTGGCGGCCAGGCAGGCATTGTTGAGCAGGCAGTAGCCGCCGTAGCGGCGTCGGCCGGCGTGGTGTCCCGGCGGGCGGCACAGGGCGATCGCCGTATCGGCACCCTGCCGCACCGCCTCGGCGGCGGCCAGCGCGGCGGCGGCGCTGTTGCGGGCCGCGCGCATGCTGCCGCGCCGCAGCGGGGTGCCGATCTCGCGGCAGTACATGCCGCCCCGCATCGCCAGTGGCGCCCGCGAGAGGTCGTCGCGGAACACCCCGGGCAGGTATTCCTCCGTGTCCCCGATGAGGGTGCCGATCTCCTCCAGGAAGGCCAGATAATCGCGGTCGTGCAGGCGTGCCAGGGTCTCGTCGTCGGCCAGGGCCTCGACCTCGTGCAGCGCGATGCCGTCCGCCTCGCGCAGGGCGGAGAGAATGGATTCGATGCGCTGCGGCGCCTCGGGATGGGGCACCGGCGGCAGGCCGTCCGAGTAGTCGCGCAGCGGCTGGTGCAGGGCGTGGTGCACGGGCAGGAACACGGGCAGGGCGTTCACTCCGCGTCCACCTCCGTCTGCGCCCCGCGGGGCGGTGCCGTGCGGTCGACCCGCGGCCAGGCCCAGCGCGAGACGATCTTTTGCACCAGTTTCGCCGCCACCGTCTGCGACACCTGGTGGGCATCCGGGACCAGTTCCAGGACATCGACGCCGCGCAGTTCGATGGCCGGATTGCCGAGCAGGGTCTCGACCAGCTCCAGCGTGCGGTACCAGTCCAGCCCGCCGGGCTGTGGCGTGCCCACCCCGGGCACCAGGGCCGGGTCCAGCCCGTCCATGTCGATGGACAGCCACACCGGGCCCTCGAGCGCAGCGAGGCGTTCGCGCAGGGCCTGCCAGGTGGCGGCCTCGCGCAGGGCGCGATCGCGCCACAGGCCGATGTCGGGATGGGCCTCCACATAGGCGGCCTCGCCCTCGTACAGCGAGCGCACCGCGATCAGTTCCAGCCGGTAGCCGGCCTCGTGCAGGCGACGCATCGGACAGGCATGGCTGTAGGGGCTGCCCTGGTAGCGGTCGCGCAGGTCGGCGTGGGCATCGATGACCACCACCGTGCCCTGCGGCATGCGTGCGCGCACCTGGGGTGGCGTCAGGCTGTGCTCGCCGCCGAGGCCGATGTACAGGCCGTCTGCGGGCAGCGCGCGTACCGCCTGTTCCACGCGGTGCAGGTATTCGGCCACCACCTCCTCGGGCTCCGGGGCCAGTGGCGGCAGGACGCAGGGGCGCAGCCAGCGCATCGGCGACCAGCCGAGATCTTCCTCGTGGTATTCGAGCTGTTCGGCTGCGGCGAGGATGGCCTCGGGCGCCTGCGCCGTGCCCTTGCCGAAGCACACCGTGGCCTCGAAGGGCAGCGGCTGGATCAGCACATCGGCCTGCTCAGGCGCGCTGTTGGGCAGGAACTGCCAGCGAAGGCTCATCGCTCGAAGCGGTGCAGGATGGCACGCGGCAGGGCAAAGGCGGCGGCCAGTGCCGCGCTGCCCGTGGTCGGTGGTTCCACGCCGCGTTCACGGGCGGTGTCGCTCATGCGGCGGTGCAGCCGGACCGGATCGGTTTCCAGCTCGTCGTCGCTGGCCAGCACAAAGCCCCACAGGTGATAGAAGCTTGGCACCACCAGCCCGTAGGAGCGCACATGGGCAAAGCGTTCGTACAGGGTGGCACGGATGCGCAGGTGGCCATGCAGGTCGTTGGGCACCAGCGGTCCGGCCTGGGTGGCCAGCAGGGCGCCTGGGTTGAGGCGCCCCTTGAGCCGTTCGTAGAAGGCCTTGCCGTAGAGTTCGGCGGCCGGGGCGTCCCAGTCGTGGATGTCGATCAGGTCGCCGATGACGACATCGTAGCCGGGCCCGTCCTCGTCCAGATGCACATTGATGTCCTGATAGAGGATTTCGAGTCGGGGATCCTCCCAGCTCGCGCCGCCCCAGTCCGGGATCAGTTCGCGGCACAGGCGGACGAATTCCTCGTCGATGTCCACCATCACCACCTCCTCCACCGTCGGGTGGCGCAACACCTCGCGCGCGGTCGCGCCCTCGCCCCCGCCCATGATCAGCACCCGGCGCGGCCGGGGATGCAGCAGCAGGGCCGGATGCACCAGTGCCTCGTGATACAGGGCCTCGTCCGAGGCACAAGACTGGATGTCGCCATCCAGCACCACGCAGGTGCCGTGCATGCGCGAGCGGAAGAACAGGTATTCCTGGAAGCGGGTCCTGCCCTGAGCCAGGACCTCCTCGATCTCGCGGCGAACCTGGTCGCCGACATTGGCGTGCTGGGTGTATTCAAGCATGGTCGTCTCCTTGCGGCGGCCAGGGTCCGAGCGGTACGGTATCGGGCACGCGCGCGCACTGCGCGGCCAGGCGCGGATCGTCGCTTTCCAGGCCATAGCCGTCGAGGAACACATGTTCGATGATCCGGCACAGGAAGTCACGCCCCACTTGGGTCGGCGCGCGCGGACGGCACAGGGCCATCAGCTGCATGGGCGTGGTGCCGGGATCGGTGAAGTGCGGCACGGCATAGTCGAGATCCAGCCGCAGCGCCCCAAGCCGCCCATAGAAGCGGGCCTGGCGCTCGGCGGCCTCGATGAACAGCCAGGAGATGCCGGGCTCGGCGTAGTGGGTGAAGCAGTGTCGCGCGATGTGGCGGCCGAGGCCGCGTCCGCGCAGCTTGGGCGCCACTGCCAGGTAGCAGAGCATGGCGTGATCCAGGGCCGGCACGCGATCGATGAGGTAAAAGCCGGCCACCCGATCGTCGAGCTGGGCCAGGGTGAGGCGGTAGCGGCCCTCGTGCAGGCGCACGGCGATGTCGGCCAGGGGCTCCCGTTCATGCGCCGGGAAACTGGCCCGGTACAGGGC
>JALWNJ010000294.1 GCA_026995955.1 Gammaproteobacteria bacterium | reverse complement strand
TCGACACCCTGGACAGCCATCGCCAGTTAGCGCGCAGCGACGCCGAACGGGCGGCGCAGGAGGCCGGCCTGGTGGCACTGATCGAGCGACTGCATCGCGAGTTTCCGCAGGCCTCGATTCTGGTGAACCGGGGCTTCGAGGTCATCGACCGCATTGCCGGGAACGTCGACGGCCTGGTGGCCGAATCCCTCTACGCCGGATGGGATGCGGAGGGAAAACGCTATCGCGAGGTGCCGGAGGCGGACCGGCAATGGCTGCTTCAGCGGCTGCGCGAGGTCCGCGAACGCCATCCGAAACTGATGATTGCGGTGCTGGACTATCTCCCGCCCGGCGCACGCAATCTGGCGCGGGAAGTGGCGCGGCAGATCCGCGGCCAGGGCTTCGTACCCTGGGTGTCCACCATTGCCCAGGATCAGCTCGGGGTGGGGGAGGTGGAAGTGCTGCCGCGGCGCATCCTCATGCTCTACGATGGCAGTCCGACCGTGGACGGGCCACTCTATCAGGCCAGTATCCATGTGCTGGCCGCGCTGCCGGTAGAGTACCTTGGGTTCGTGCCCGAATACCGTGATGTGCGCGAGGGTCTGCCCCGCACTCCGCTGCGCGGCCGCTATGCCGGCGTGATCAGCTGGTTCGGCAATACCGTCACCGTATCCGGCCTGCGCGACTGGGTGGCAGGGCGTCTGGACGAGGGCGTTCCGGTCCTGATGCTGGGCACGCCCGGATTCGAACCCGACGAGGTGTTGCTCGCTCGGCTCGGCATGAGTCGGCGCAGCACGCCCGGCAGCGGCCCCTGGAAGGTGGCACGACAGGACGGTCTGATCGGTTTCGAGACACGGGTGCCGACGGTGGCGGCCGAGACACGCGGATTCGTGCAGTTGCAGGGGATCGGGAGCGAAAACCGGGTGCATCTGAGCGTGCGCGATGCCGCGGGAAGCACACATGATGTCGTCGTCACCGGTCCCTGGGGCGGGATTGCGCTCTCCCCTTGGGTGGTGGAGGGTGGCCTGGACGACCGCAATCGCTGGATCGTCGATCCCTTTGCACTGATCCGGACCGCCCTGCATCTGCCCGCGCTGCCGATGCCGGATGTCACTACCCTCAACGGCCGTCGCCTGTGGCTCAATCACATCGATGGCGATGCCTTTGTCAGCCGTGCCGAAATGCCGCGCTCGCCCTGGGCCGCCGAGGTCATTCGAGACCACATCCTCAAACGCTATCGCTATCCCCACACCGTTTCCGTCGTCGAGGGAGAGATTGGCCCCGAGGGCCTGTATGCAAAGGACTCGCCCGAGCTGGAGCGGATTGCGCGCAGCATCTTCCGCCTGTCCAATGTGGAACCGGCCAGCCATACCTGGAGCCATCCCTACAAGTGGCAGGAGATCCGCGAGGGCATGCCATCGGGCGGGGGCTACAGCCTTGCCATCCCCGGCTACCGCTATGACCTGAAGCGCGAGATCGTCGGTTCCGTCGAATACATCAACCACCGCCTTCTGCCGCCGGGTAAGCAATGCCGCATCCTGCTGTGGAGCGGGGATGCCCTGCCCACCGAGGAGGCCCTGCGCATCACCGCCGAGCACGGTTATCTCAACATGAACGGCGGGGACACCACCATCCGCCGGGATCGACCCTGGCTGTCGTTCGTCTCGCCCATGGCACGCCCCGTGGGGCCGTGGCTGCAGGTCTATGCGCCGATCATGAACGAGAATGTCTACACCCACGAGTGGCAGGGTCCGTACTATGGGTTCCGCCGCGTCATCGAGACCTTCGCGCTGACGGACCGCCCGCGGCGCCTGAAGCCCATCGACATCTATTACCACTTCTATTCCGGCACCAAGTACGCCGCGCTGAAGGCTCTGCAGACGGTCTACGACTGGGCCGAAAAACAGGAGACGACGCCGGTCTATGCCAGTGAGTACATTCCCCTGGTTCATGCCTTCCGGCGCGTGAGCATCGCACGAACCGCCGATGGGCGTCTGCGTTACCGCGGGCTGGGTCCGCTGCGCTCGTTGCGGCTGCTGAAGGGTACGGTCGACCCGAAACACAGCAGCGGGCTTGCCGGCTGGCGTCGCCTCCACGACGGCCTCTACCTGCATCTCTCCTCCACCCAACCGGTGCTGGCCCTGGCCGAATCGGATGCGGCGCTGCGCTCGGCCGGCCCGCATCTGCGCCAGGCCAATGGCCGTCTCGAGCGCTGGCGCGTCGCTGCGAACGGAACCATCGACCTGAGACTGCGGGCCCATGTTCCGGCGCTGCTGGAGCTGGCCGGCGTCAAGCATGGCTGTACCCTGGAGACCGGACAGGGAAAGGCCCGAAGGCTGCGGGCACACGATGGTCGGATCACACTGCAGTATCGCAAGGGGAAGGTCGTCGATGGCTCGCTTGCGTGCGACTAGGCAGGAGCACCTGGTCGGCCTGCCGGCCTTGCTGCTGATGCTGCTGGTGATCCTTGCCGTGTTCTACTTCCTGTTTCCGCGCCGTCCGGTCTACGAGCTGCCGCAATACGCGGGGAAGCCCGACCCGCTTTCCATCGCCTATCTGCGCGCGGTCCTGCGTGGCAAGCCGGGCGATCACTACCTGCGTCTGATGCTGGCCCGCCAGCTGCTCGATCTGGGTCAGTACGAGGAGGCGGCACGGGTGCTGGAGCCGGTACCCGACGACAACCCCGCCCTGAGTCCCCGCAAGGCGCTGATGATGGCCGAGATCCGCCTGCTGCGCGCCCGGGCGAGCCGGGACCAGGCCGCGCGACAGCGCGCCCGGGATGCGCTGTGGGAAGGTCTGTTGCGCATCTCAACCGAGCACTTCGAACGGGCTGATCTCAAACGCCTGATCTCGCTGGCCCTGCAGCTCGGCGATCCGGCCCTGGCGGCGCGCATCAGCCGTCGTCTGGCAAGCGAGGATTCGGCACGGGCGGCGTACTGGTGGGGCCAGGCCGGGCGCTGGTCGCTGGCGGCCGGAGATCCCCGTGCCGCCAGCCGCGACTACTTTCGGGCCGCGCAGGCGAGTAGTGACGACGCTGCCGCCCGGAAACTGGCCCTGAAGTCGATCGAAGCGGCCCTGGCAGCGAATCGGCCGGGCGAGGCCCATTCCCTGGCCCGCTATTTTCTGCATCGCTGGCCCGATGACGAAGCCCTGCTGCGCATGGGCGTACGCACGGCGCTGGCAACCGGCCATCCCCGCGACGCCCGCCACTGGAATGCGCGCTATCTCGAGCGGCATCCCAACGATCCCGATGCCCTGCGCAAGGGACGGGCCATTGCCCTGGCGCTGGGCGATCTGGATGCAGCCCGGCGTCTGGCCCGGCGCATCGTCCGCCTGCCAGGGCATCGGATGGAGGACCAGGAGCAGCTGGCCCGCATTCTGGAGTGGAGTGGCGATGCCGACGAGGCGCTGGTGCAGTGGAAGCGGCTGGTTCGGCAACGCCCGCTGCTTCGCTACCGGGAGGAGGTGCTTCGCCTTTCGCGCATGCTGATGGACCTGCCTGCCGAGCGCGCCGCTCTGCGGGCGCTGGCGCGCCAAAGACCTCTCTCGCGCGATGAGCACCTGCGTCTGGCACAGGTTGAGGAGCTGCTGGGCGAGCCGGAAGCGGCGGATCGCGTCCTCGCCGAGTGGCTTCGGCGCCATCCCGCGGATCGCCCGGTGTGGCAGCAGCGCTACCGGCTTGCCCTGCGTGCCGAGGACGAAGCCCGTGCCCGGCAGATTCTGGACCGCATGCAGAAACGGTTCGGTATCGATGATGCGCTACGGCGCATGTGGGCACGGGCCCTGTGGCGCTTCCTGCGCGAGGAGCAGGCCTGGCAGGTGCTGCAGCAGCTCGAGCACCCGCTCGAGGCGGCAGAGGAATACGATCTCGAGATCCAGGCGGAGCTGGCCTGGCGCCATGATGCCCGCGAGCTGGCCCTGGTCCTGTACCGGCGGCTCTTCGAGCGCTACCGGGATCGGCACATCGGTCCCGCCGAGGTGGACGACGGCACGGCAGAGCGCGTGCGGCTGATCCACGAGCGGCTGATCCTCCTTGCCGGCAAGCGCGGCGAAGCCGAGACAGTGGCCGAGGCCGGGCTGCACGGCTGGCAACAGCTGCACGACCAGGCCCTCCTCACCCTGGCCATGCAGCAGCTGGTCCGATCCCGGCAATGGAAACGGCTGGATGCGCTGCTGCAGGTGGCGATGCGCAATCGCCTGCCCGGTGATCGGATCGCCCCGGTGCTGCTGCAGCTGGCCGAGGGCGAGGCGTCCCGGCACAGGGTGGATGCCGCGGAACGGCTCTATCGCAAGGTGCTGGCCCTGCAGCCAGGGTCTGCCGGGGCCCGGCTGGGGCTGCTGTGGCTGTGGATCGACGCCCAGCGCCGGACTCCGCTGCGCCAGGCGCTGGTGGAATGGGCCCCGCTGGCCGACGACGATGCCCGCTACTGGGGCGCCTTTGCTGCCGGCTGGGAGACCGTGGGCGAGCCGCACCGGGCACTGGCATGGTATGCACGGCGGCTGCAGGACAATCCACGCGACGCGCTGTGGTGGCTCAATCTGGCCGATGCCCTGGATGCCACAGGTCGGCGTGCCGATGCCTGGCGGGCCCGGCGCCGCGGGTTGGCGCTGGCCCTGCCGGCCCTGCAGGGCAGGTTGTCTGCCGTCGACCGGCTGTCGGCACTCGACCGCCGCAGCCTCAGTGCCTTGCGCAAGGTGAACGGTCAGGCCGCAGTCCAACCGCTGGCGGATCGGGCTGGTGCACGAGACCAGGTCTCGCTGGCCTGGATCGTGGGCTGGGATCTGGCCAGCGGCGAGGACGAGCGGCTCCGTGCCTGGCTGCTCCGCAAGCAGCGGGCCCGTCTCGAGCTGCCGGCCTGGCAGCAGATCAGTCTGGCACTGGCAGAGAACGATCTGTCGCGCATCCAGCGCCTGCTGGAGGGTGAGGGGCTGTCACCGCTGGATCGGGTTCAGGGCATGGAACGCCAGGGGCAGTCAGCCCGTGCGCTTGCCCGGGCCTTGCCCCTGGTGAGGACCAATGCCTCACGGGACGAAAGGTTGGCGGCCACCCAGTGGTCGGCCGATCTGTACCGTCGCCTGCCGACCTCGGCCGACCTGTCCCGGGGCACGAACCGGATCGGGGGCCTGCAGATCGTCGATACGCGCCTGGGTGCCCGCATCAGTCGCCGCAATCTGTCGTTCCGCCTGCGCGTGAGCCAGGATCTGCTCGACATGACCGATGGCCGTTACGATCTGGACGGGCGGGCGAGGGAGCGCCGTCTCCTGGCCGGCCTGGAATGGCATGGACTGCGTGATCGCCTGGAATGGGACATGGGCAGCGCCCAACGCGAGGATCGCAGCCTGCCCTATCTGCGCCTCGGCTGGCAGCACCGCTGGTCGGCCAACAGCGAACTGTACCTGTGGCTCGAGGACAACGGCCGCAGCGATGCCACCGGCATCCTGCGCGCAGATGCCGTGGTCGACCGGCTGCACCTGGAATGGAACTGGAACCTGACGGCCCGTACCAGCCTGATGCTGGATGTGGAGCGCAACCGTGCCGATGCGCGGGGAGGCGGACGGATCTCCCGCGGCAGCGTACTCGAGTTTGCGCTGGCCGATCGGCAGATGCTCGGCACCAACGAGCTGCAGTTTCGCCTGCAGGGGGCCTGGCTGCGCAACACGCTGGCCGATGCCGTGCCGGGAGACATGCAGCCCCGCCTGAGGCCGGGGAGCACGGTTGCCGATATCGTGCCCGAGCGCTATGCAGCGCTGGGCGTCGGTCTGGCCCTGGCGCGGGGGCAGCCGATGGCGCGTGCCCCCGTGGTGGGCGGTTTGCGCTACCGGATCGACCTCTGGGGCGGCTGGGTCTGGCCCGAGGGCCGGCCTTCCTTCAGCGGCGAGGCGGCCATCGGCAGCCGCGTTCTGGGCAGCGACGAACTGGCGCTGTCCCTGTTCCGCTCCGAGACCCTGAACCTCGTCGGCGGCGAGGCCAACCAGGGGGTGCGCCTGCAGTACCGCTACTTTTTCGGGCGCTGAGGGTCTGCGGATGAATGACGCACAAGCGGCTCTGATACACTTTTTGCAACGGGAGGAGAATACGTCATGAGGAGAACCGTGTTGCGGGCCATGCTCGCGTTGATCACCGGGCTGCTGCTGGCCGGGTGCAGCTCCGTGGAGGTGGAGCGGGATGCCACGCTGCCGGCCGGCAGGGGGTGGGCCCTGTTGCCCATCGTCAACCATTCCCAGGCGCCGCGTGCCGGAGAGCGTGTCGAGGCCCTGGTGGAGACAGCGCTGCATGTGCGTGGCCTGGACCCCGTGCACTATCCGGCGGACAGCGACCACACCGGGATGCTGATTCCGGACGAGGAGCAGCGTTTTCGCAAGGCCCTGTCCTGGGCGCGGCGCGAGGGACTGCGTTTCGGCGTGACGGGCACGGTGGAGGAATGGCGTTACAAGAGCGGACTGGACGGAGAACCCGCTGTCGGCATCAGCCTGCGGGTGATCGACATTCCCACCGGCAGGGTGCTGTGGGCGGCCTCCGGGGCCCGCAGTGGCTGGGGTTACGAGAGCGCCAGTGGCACGGCCGGCAAGCTGGTGCGGCAGCTGCTCAAGGGGCTGAAGCTGACCCGGGCCACGGCAGACTGATCAATCATGGCCTGGATTGGCACGGGTACGCGTCGTCTCCCGTCGGGGGTTCCCCCCCTGTGGGCCTGGCTCGAGACGGTGCTCGTCTGCGCGCTGTTCGTGCTCGTCGGCTGGTGGATCGATCCGTCGGATCCCTTCTTTCTCGACGCCCCCTTCCCCTGGCTGCTGCTGGCCCCCCTGCTGCCGGCCCTGCGCTACGGCTTCTCCCATGGCTTCGTGGCGGCCCTGCTGCTGGTCGGGCTGATGGCGCTGGCCTGGGAATGGAACGGGGGAGAGGGACAGCCCTTTCCGGCCCAGTTCTCGATTGGCATGATCATCCTGGCGATGCTGAGCGGAGAGTTCAGCGACATGTGGACTCGCCGCTACCTGCAGCAGCAGGTGATCAACGACTATCAGCGCATGCGGCTCGACGAATTCACCCGCAACTATCACCTGCTCAAGGTCTCGCACGATCGCCTGGAACACCGCCTCGCCGCCAGCGGCAACAGCCTGCGCGGCGCTCTGCTGGACCTGCGCCGTATGCTGCAGGAGCGGGCACCGGGACGGGATGCGCTGGCCGAAGTCGCCAGCCACATCTGCGGGCTGTTTGCCGGTTTCGGCTGGATTCAGGTCGCGGGCCTGTACGAGGTGCGCGGCGAGCACATCGTGGTCAGGCCCCTGGCTGCACTGGGAGACCCCGGAGCCGTGGATCCCTTCGACCCGATGGTGCGCCGTGCCCTTGCCGAGCGGCGGGTGATCAGCCTCAGGGAGGAGCTGATGGCGAGCGAGCAGGCACTGGAAGAGGACCTGCTGGCCGTGGTTCCGCTGGTGGATGTCAATCGTCATGTCTGGGCCCTGCTGGTCATCAGGGAAATGCCCTTCGTGGCCCTGCATCTGGACAACCTCAGGCTTCTCGCGGTGCTCGGCGGGCACATCGGCGACATCCTCTCCACCACGCTCGGGACCCTGCGCGAACCGGTCCCGGATCCCGAGCAGGCGGCCTTCGTCCGTGATCTGCGCCGTGCCCTGGCCGATCTCCGCGACTACGGGCTTCCGGCCCTGGTGGTGGCGCTGGTGTTTCCAAAAGACCATCCCGAGGCCGAGGCCATGCTGAACCTGTTCCTGGGGCAGACCCGTGGCCTGGATCGTGCCTGGCGGCCCGATCCACAGGGCGCGGACAAGGTGCTGTTCCTGCTCATGCCGCTGACCTCCGAGCACGAGTTCGAGGCCTACGAGCGGCGCATGAACACGCAGCTCGAGCAGCGCTTCGGCCAGGGCATCGAGGAGCTGGGGATACGCATTCATCCGCGTTCGCTGGGACGGCGCGACCGCGTCGAGAACATTCTGGACTGGTTGCATGAAACGACTGGCATCGATCGGCATTCCGACACTGATCCTCGGCGCACTGACGCTTGAGCTCAGTGGTCTGCTCTTGCTTCCGGGTGCGGTTGCCGGTACCCGTTCCCCGCTGTTGCTGTACGCCGGGCTGCATCTGGTCGCCAGCATCATGGTCGCGCTGGTGCTGTATCGCGCGTTCCCCCCTGTCTATCGCAGACCACGGCGGGCCATTGCCGTCACGCTCTTTGCGCTGGCCTTCTTCATCCCCTTCTTCGGTATTCCGGGCCTGCTCGCGGGACTGCTGCTGGCGCTCTACCTGCCGCGCAGGGAGACGCCGGATCCCTACATGGCCATCGACATTCCCGATCTGCCCTACAAGCCGCTTTCCGTCAATCCCCAGCCGCTGTACGGCAGTGGCGGGCTGATCGGCGTGTTGCGCAATGCGCCCAATCCGGAGCGCCGCATCCGCGCGGTGATGGCTACCCGACAGCTGCGCGAGCAGGATGCCATCCCCATTCTGCGCATCGCCCTGCGCGACCGCGTGGACGATGTCCGCCTGCTGGCCTACTCGCTGCTCGACCGCATGGAGCAGAGGATCAACGAACAGATCAAGTCGCAGTTGGACGAGCTCGAGGAAGCCACGGGTCTGGCGGCTGCGAGGCTGCACGAACAGCTGGCCCACCAGTTCTGGGAGCTGGCCTATCTGGGGCTTGCCTCGGGTGATGTCTACACCCATGTGCTGCATCAGGCGCTGCACCACCTCGAGCAGGCCCTGGCTCCGTTGCCCCGGGATTCTGCGCTCTGGTTCCAGAAGGGGCGGGTGCTGCTCAGACTGGGCCGGCCCGACGAGGCAGAGGCGGCCTTCCGGCAGGCACTGGGCCTTGGCATGAGCCAGACCGAGGTTAACCCCTATCTGGCCGAGACGGCCTACCTGAAACGGGACTGGAAACGGGTGCGCGCCCTGATGGAGGAATTGCCGCTCGCGGTTCGGGCCGAGCCGCCGTTGTCCATGCTCGCGCAGTACTGGGTGGCCTCGGCATGAAGGAATGGGATCGTGTCATCGACAGTGGCCGAGAGGCGGATGTCGCCCTGCTGCTCGAGGGGACCTATCCCTATGTCAGCGGTGGTGTCTCGAGCTGGGTGCACCAGATCATCAACGGCTTTCCGATGCTGAGCTTTTCGCTGATCTTTCTCGGTGGAAGCCCCTCGGACTATGGCGAGATCAAGTACCCCCTGCTGCCCAATGTGCGGCATCTGGAACGGCACTATCTGCTCGAGTCCTGGCAGAAGGCCATTCCCAGGCCACGCCGCGGCAACGCCGAAGTGTTCGCGCAGATCCGCGGCATGCATGCCGCGCTGCGCCAGCGCCAGGGTCGGCTTCCTGCCGAGGAGATCGCCGAGGCGCTGCGCAGCCTCGGTCGCACCGATCGCCTGTCGCGCGAGGACTTCCTGTTCAGCGAGGAAGCCTGGTCGATGATCACCGACCACTACGAACGGTTCTGTACCGACCCTTCCTTCGTCGACTACTTCTGGACCGTGCGTACCATGCATGCGCCGCTGTTCCTGCTTTCCCGTGTGGCTGACAGGATGCCACCGTGCCGGGTACTGCATTCCATCTCCACCGGCTATGCCGGCATGCTGGGCGTACTGGTGCATCAGCGCCGCGGACTGCCGCTCATCCTCTCCGAGCACGGCATCTATACCAAGGAGCGCAAGATCGACCTGGCCCAGGCCGACTGGATCCCGGATGCCAGCGAGGCGTTCGGCGGCAGTCTCGATGACGACGTGAGTTACATCCGTCATCTCTGGATTCGCTTCTTCGAGGGCATTGGCAGGCTGGCCTACGACGCCTCGGAGGTCATCGTCTCGCTGTACGAGGGCAATCGCCAGCGACAGATCGCAGATGGCGCCGATCCGGAACGCTGTGTCATCATCCCCAACGGCATCAATGTGGAGCGTTTTCTTCCGGTGCGGAACAGCCGTCCGGAAGGCGTGCCGCCGATCCTTGGCCTGATCGGGCGTGTAGTGCCGATCAAGGACATCAAGACCTTCATTCGTGCCATGCGTGGTGTCTGCAATGCCATCCCGGAGGCGGAAGGCTGGATCATCGGCCCCGAGGACGAGGACCCGGAATATGCCGAGGAATGCCGGAACCTGGTCGTAAGCCTGGGACTCGAGGACAATGTCCGCTTTCTGGGCTTCCGCAAGGTGGAAGAGATCCTGTCGGAGATCGGCCTGCTGGTCCTGACCTCCATCTCCGAGGCGCTGCCGCTGGTGATTCTCGAAGGCTTCGCTGCGGGCGTGCCGGCACTGGCCACCGATGTAGGTTCCTGTCGCGATCTCATCGAGGGCGGTACCGAGGAGGACCGTGCGCTGGGCAGTGCGGGTGCCGTGGTGTCGATCGCCAATCCGGAGGAAACCGCCCGCGCCGCCATTGCCCTGCTCACGGACGAGGAGAGATGGCGTGCCGCGCGCGATGCCGGTATCGCCCGGGTCGAGCGGTTCTATACCCAGCCGCTGATGTACGAGCGCTACATGGAACTCTATCGGCGCTGCCTGCAGATGCAGACCGATGATGCGGAACCCGAGAATGCCGATGCGGATGCCCCGCCGGCCACCGGAGAGGCGGGTCACTGATGGCAGGCATCGGTTTCGAGCTGCGCAAGCTGCTGCGCAAGGACTCCTATCTGGGCCTGATCCAGGCCTATGGCTATGCAGGCATCATCAGCTCGGGGCCCTGGGTACTGTCCATCCTTGGCGTACTGCTGATCGGCATCTTCAGTGCCACACGGGTCATCCCCGCGAGCCAGGTGGTCCAGTTTCTGGTGACCGTGACCTGGCTGATGGCCGGCTCGCTGATCCTGACCGGGCTGCTGCAACTGATGTTCACGCGTTTCATTGCCGACCGTCTGTTCGAGCGGCGGCATGACATCGTTCTGCCCAACCTGATGGGGGCGCTGACCCTGACCACGCTCGTCAGTGGCCTGTCAGGAATGCTGATCCTGTTGCTCCTGTTCCATCAGTCGTTGCTGTACGAGCTGCTCGTGCTGGGCAGTTTCGTGGTGCTTTGCAACATATGGATCGTGGTGGTGTTCCTTTCGGGGATGAAGGCCTATCGCCTGATTCTGGGCGTCTTCCTGCTCGGCTACGGGGTGACGGTGGCGGTCGCCATGCTGATGACCGGTTTCGGCCTGGAGGGGCTGCTGTTCGGTTTTCTCTGCGGTCAGTCGGTGCTCCTTTTTTCCATGCTGGCGATGGTGCTGCGCGACTATCCCGGGCGGGCCTTCGTGTCCTACCGTTTTCTTCGTCGTGACCAGGTGTTCTACAGCCTGGCCGCCACGGGCCTGTTCTACAACATGGCCATCTGGGCCGACAAGTTCATGTTCTGGCTCAATCCCGCCACTTCGGAGTCGATCATCGCCCCGCTGCGCGCCTCGGTCATCTATGACGTGCCGATCTTTCTCGCCTATCTTTCCATCATCCCCGGGATGGCCGTGTTTCTGGTGCGCATGGAGACGGACTTTGCGGAGATCTACGATCGCTTCTATGAGTCGGTTCGCGAGGGCGATACCCTGAAACACATCCGCGAGTACAAGAAACAGATGGTGCTGACCGTGCGCCAGGGGATCTACGAGATCTTCAAGGTGCAGGGCATGACGGTGGTGGTTCTGCTGATGCTGGGTCCGCTGATCCTGGACGCGCTGGGCATTTCACGCCTGTACATTCCGTTGCTGAATGTCGACCTGGTCGGCGTGGGGGTGCAGGTGCTGCTGCTGGCGATCCTCAATGTCCTGTTCTATCTCGACCTGCTGGGGATCGCGCTGCTCCTGTGCCTGATGTTCCTGCTGGCGAACATCGGGCTGACCTGGATCTCGTTCCAGCTGGGGCCTTCCTTCTATGGATACGGCTTTGCCGTCGCCGTCACCGTGACCAGCCTGGTCGGCCTGGTGATTCTTTCCCGCCAGCTCGACCGCCTCGAATACGAGACATTCATGCTCCAGTAGGGCTATTTGACCAGCAGTACGGTGGCCAGCCCAAGGAAGACGAAGAAGCCCATCATGTCGGTGACGGTGGTGAGCACCACGCCACCGGCCAGTGCCGGGTCGATGTGCATTTTCTTCAGCACGATGGGGATGACCACCCCCGAGATGGCGGCGATGAGCAGGTTGATGATCATGGCGACGGCAATGACCATGCCGATCTGCGGGTCCTTGAACCAGAGGGTGGCGATGGCGGCGATGACCAGGGCCCAGAGGATGCCGTTGAGCAGGCCGACCAGCACCTCCTTGTTGAACAGCCAGCGCAGGTTGTGACGCGACACCTGGCCGAGCGCCAGGCCGCGGATGACGATGGTCAGGGTCTGGGTGCCGGCAATGCCGCCCATGCTGGCGACGATGGGCATCAGTACCGCCAGTGCCACGATCTTCTCCAGCGTGCCCTGGAACAGGCCGATGACCCAGGCCGCCATCAGCGCGGTGAGCAGGTTGATGCCAAGCCAGACGGCACGGGTCCTGGCGCTGGGCAGCACCGGCGCGAAGATGTCGTCCTCCTCGTTCAGACCGGCCTGGCTCATTACCGCATGGTCGGCCTCGTCGCGGATGTAGTCCACCACGTCGTCCACGGTGATGCGCCCGAGCAGGCGGCCCTGGTCGTCCACCACCGGGGCCGACATCAGGTCGTGGTGTTCGAACAGGGTGGCCACCTCGCTGGCCGGGGTGGAGGCGGGAATGCCGTGCACCTGCCGGTTGTAGACCTTCTCCACCGGTTCTTCCGGGTCGTGGGTGAGGATGTCGGCCAGCGGCAGCACGCCCAGGTAGTGGTCGTCGCGATCCACCACGAACAGGCTGTCGGTGTGTTCGGGCAGTTCCCCCAGTTTGCGCAGGTAGCGG
>JALWNJ010000293.1 GCA_026995955.1 Gammaproteobacteria bacterium | reverse complement strand
CGGATGGGCACGAAGCCGTGACAGGATTCCGTCGTCGGTTGTCGGGGTGGGCTGGCGTGGCGCCAGCCGGTAGAGCCCCAGACTGCTGGGGCCCGACACCAGTTCCAGTCCGCTTTCGCGCAGGAAGCGGGTCAGGTCCGCGGCACGGGCATTCGGGGCCAGCTGTACCTGCCAGCGGGCATTGCCCGGCCGCTCCGCAGAAAGGGGCGCGAGTTCCATGTTGCCGAGCCGGTTGTGTTCCCAGACGATGAAACCGGACTGCAGCACGACGATGGCCAGGCTGGCGGCCAGGGCCAAGCGCAGCCAGCCCTGATGCCTCTCGGAAGCGCGGCCCTGGTGGGCCGGCCGTGCGCCATCGAGTTCGCGCCGCAGCCGTTGCCAGCCCAGCTCGAGCGGCGGCTGTGGATGAGCTTCCTTGCACATCGCCTCCCGTACGGCCTCGAGCAGCTCGAGTTCTGACCGGCAGCGCGCGCATTCGGCAATGTGTGCCTCGACTTCACCGCGCCGCGTCTCGTCGAGCTGCCCACTGGCCAGCAGGGGGAGATCGTCGTCGGGATGTGCCTCGTTCATCGATCGCTCCGGGATATTGGGTATCCCTTTGTCGTTTGTCGGACCCGGGCGGTTCAATCGCCCTGGGTCTGGGCGAGACAGGCACGCAAGCGTTTGCGGATGTGGAAGATGCGGCTCTTGATCGTGCCCTCCGGACAATCGAGGATACGCGCGATGTCGGAATAGGGCAATTGCTCGAAGAACACCAGGTAGCAGAGCTGACGCAGCTCCCCCGGCAGGCGGTGCAGGCATTCCTGCAATCGGGACTGCTCCAGCTTGAGATCCAGCAGATGCCCCGGATCGTCACGATCGTCGGGTTCCGGATCGTACCCCTCGTCGAGGGATTGGGCATCGTGGCGGGCCTCGCGACGAATGTGGTCGATCATGCGGTGATGGGCGATACCGAGCAGCCAGGTGCTGATGCGCGAGCGCCCTTCGAAAGCGGCAGCGGCGCCGCGCCACAGTTCCAGCATCGTTTCGTTGAGCACCTGCATGGCGGCCTCCTCGCTGCAGCCGCGGGACAGCAGGAAGCGATGGATCAGCGGGCCGAAATGGCGATAACAGGCCTCCAGGGCCTGTTCCGAGCCGGCCGCGACCTCGGCGAGCCGGTCGTGCCAGTAGGCTTCCTCGTCGGCCGGCGGGGATCGCGTCGCAGCGGGATTGGCGGCCATGGTCATCATGGCACGCGAATCGGTTGCAGTGTGCTCTCGGCCATGCGCCGGCCCTGCTCGTCGAAGGCGATGACCCGCCAGAGGTAGCGTCGGCCCGGTTGCAGGTGGTTGCGGGTCAGGGCCGAAAGGGTAACGGCGGTCAGGTTCCCGGGCAGCATGACACCGGCCGTGCGACGCAGCGGTGCGCCGCCCTCCAGCAGCCGGCGGGCGTTGATGTCCTCCAGCCTGAGGTTGCCGCCCCAGGGGGTGTTGCGGGCCTCGAAGAACTCCAGCTGGTAGCCGCGCGCACCCTGCACGGGCTGCCAGCCGAAGCGGGTGTCGGGGCCGAGCTGGCTCAGCGGTGCCGGGGACAGGATGCGGATGGGCGGACGCAGCCGGGTATCACTGCGGGTGACGAAGTAGCGGATGACCGGGGTCTCCACCAGCCCTTCCGGCCGCGTGATGCGGAAGCGCACCAGGTGCAGGCCGCTGATGCGGGTGGGCAGGTCCGGCATGGTCAGCGTGGTCTTCTGTCCGCCCAGCAGGGGGAGGCGCACCAGCTTCACCTGCTGGAATACCGGGTCGCCCAGGGTCGAAGGCGGGCTGGCCACTTCCCACACGCCCTGCAATACGCCCTTGCCGCTGTAGTGGATGTCGGCGCGTGCGGTGAGCCGGCTTCCCTCGGGCACCACCGTGGAGCGGCTGTCGTCGGCGAAACGCAACTCCAGCCGGTTGATGGTCAGCGCGCTGATGGTGTTGCTGGCAATGGGGACGGTGACGATCCCGGTCTGTTGTTGTTGCAGATAGCTGTCAACGAAGTCGCGTCGGATTTCGAGTATCGAGGCGCCCAGGTCCAGGGCGCGAACCACCATGCTCTGCGGGATGCGGACCCGTTCCTGCATGTTTGCCACGGACAAATTTCCGGTAGGGGTAGCCGTGACCGGGCCAATGTTGGGCAAGTTACCCAGCACCGGGCCGTTGGGAATGGCGATAACGCCATTGATTCCGTTAACCGTGATGCCTGGCTGGGAGATGGGGATCGTTATCTGCCAGCGGATGGAAACCGTACCACTGCCGGTGAGGCTTGCACTGCCGCTGGTCGTGGCATTGACGGCGGCCTGGGTCGTCGTCAGTGACAGCAGGCCCAGCAGGAGGCACAGCAGGGTCAGGAAGACGCTGCGTGGGCGGGCGGCGAGGGAAGTTTTCTCTCCATGATGCATCTTCATGATCGATTGCTCCTTATTGGCCGGGCTGCCAGCCGATTTCCGCGCCCAGGAAGACGCTCCAGCCCCGGCTGCTCGAGGCCGGGTCGAGATAGTCCCGGCTGTCCTCGTGACTGCTGGTGAGTCGCAGGGTCATGCCGGGCGTGCTCCCGCGGGCCGGAACCACGAACCAGGCCAGCTCGGCGCTCAGACTGCGGGTCTCTGTATCCGATGGGTCGGTGTCGCTGCGGGTCTGGTTCACGCTGGCCGTGAGCGCACCGGAAAGCCGGTTGGGGCTGATCCAGTAGCTGCCGCCCAGCGAGACCTGTCGGGTACGCTCGCGGATCTGCCCGCTGCCGTCGTCCTCGGTACGGCTCCAGCCGAGGGTGGGCGTCAGGTTGCCGCGCTGGCCCAGCATGAAGCCGGCATTGAGTTCCGTGCTCAGCTGGGTACTGTCGCCGGAAAGACCGGTATTGTCACGCACCTGGGTGTAACCCTGGGTCAGGCCCCAGTTCCAGAGCGGATACGAGAAGTTGAGTGTCAGCACCGCGCTCTTCTGTCGCGTACGGGCATTGGTGGCACCGAAAGAGGCGGCCTTGATCTCCCGGCTGTCGCTGCTGGCCAGGGCCAGTCCCGCCTGCGGCTGGCCGAGCAGGCCCCCGCCCTCGGTCATCGGCGCCCAGCTCAGATTCGCGGTATAGAGCGTGGTGCCCATGG
>JALWNJ010000292.1 GCA_026995955.1 Gammaproteobacteria bacterium | reverse complement strand
GGCCGAGGCCTATGGCCATGTCGGCATGCGCACGAAGTCGGGCAGCGACTCCATGTAGGACATGGCATAGCGGCCCTGGTAGAAGAACTCCTGCCACTGCCGCACCATCCCCATGTAGCCGTTGTTGAGGTTGAGGATCTTGATCGGCAGGTCGTACTGGCGGCAGGTGGACAGCTCCTGGATGCACATCTGGATGCTGGACTCGCCGGTGATGCAGCACACCGTGTCCTTCGGGTTGGCCAGCTTAGCCCCCATCGCCGCCGGCAGGCCGAAGCCCATGGTGCCCAGGCCACCGGAGTTGATCCAGCGGTGCGGCTTGTCGAACTTGTAGAACTGGGCTGCGAACATCTGGTGCTGGCCGACATCGGAGGTGATGAAGGCATCGCCCCTGGTCAGTTCCCACAGCTTCTCGACCACGAACTGCGGCTTGATGACGCTGCTGTTGCGGTCGTAACGCAGGCAGTCCTCGGCGCGCCACTCCTCGATCTGCTTCCACCACGCCTCGAGCGCAGCCTGATCGGGCTTGGCCTTGCGCTCGCGGATCTCCTTGAGCATGGCGCGCAGCACATTGCCGACATCGCCGACGATGGGCACGTCGACATGCACGTTCTTGGAGATCGACGCCGGATCGATGTCCACATGGATGATCTTGGCGTGTGGGCAGAACTTCTCGATGTTGCCGGTCACGCGGTCGTCGAAACGGGCACCGATGGCGATCACCAGATCGCTGTGGTGCATCGCCAGGTTGGCCTCGTAGGTGCCGTGCATGCCCAGCATGCCGAGGAACTGGCGATCGGTGGACGGATAGGCACCCAGCCCCATCAGCGTATTGGTGACCGGGAAGCCGAGCTTCTTCGCCAGCTCGGTATAGACCTTGCTGGCACCACTGGAAATGATGCCGCCACCGCCGTAGATGATGGGCTGCTTCGCCTCCAGCATCAGGTCCACCGCCTTGCGGATCTGCCGCGGATGTCCCTTCACCGTGGGGTTGTAGGAGCGCATCTTCACGCTGCGCGGATACTTGAACTCGCAGCGATCGGCGGTGACGTCCTTGGGAATGTCCACGACCACCGGGCCGGGCCGGCCGGTGGTGGCGATGTAGAAGGCCTTCTTGATGGTCTCGGCCAGGTCCTCCACCCGCTTGACCAGGAAGTTGTGCTTGACGCAGGGGCGGGTGATGCCGACGGTGTCGACCTCCTGGAAGGCATCGTTGCCGATCAGGCTGGTGGGCACCTGGCCGGTGAACACCACCAGCGGCACGGAGTCCATGTAGGCGTCGGCGATGCCGGTGACGGCATTGGTCGCGCCCGGCCCGGAGGTGACCAGTACCACACCCGGACGCCCCGTCGACTTGGCATAGCCCTCGGCCGCATGCACCGCACCCTGCTCGTGACGCACCAGGATGTGGCTCACATCCTTCTGCTGGTAGAGGGCATCGTAGATGTGCAGCACGGCCCCACCCGGATAGCCGAAGATGAGGTCAACGCCCTCCTCCTTCAGGCAACGGGTAAAGATCTCGGCACCGGTCAATTCCACGCCTGATACTCCGTAAGCTCGATTACATGACGAAAATCAGGGAGATAGCCACAAGAATCCCGGCAAAACCCTCCCTGACCAAAGCCGCTAATGATAATACGAAAACCGCGCGCCTGACCAGCGCAACCCGGAAAACACCCGAAGCGCCCCGAAGCCCCAAAACAGAACGGGCCCCGCAAAGCGGGGCCCGTGCAAGGAGAAGCGCGTCGGCCAGGAGATCAGAACAGATCCTCCTGTTCGCGACCGCCCAGCAGCTTCCAGAAGGCATCCTCGATGGCTGCCGGGGAGCTCATCAGCTTCTTGAAGCTGTGCTCGCCGAACATCTTCAGGTCGGGATGATGAATGGCCATGCGGAAACGCATGTGCGGCGCCTCGACCTTGTTGCCGATCACGGCCAGCTCATAGGGGAAGTACGCTACCGTGCGCAGGTCCTGGAAGTCCACCACCTGCATCTGGAAATTGTCGTCCATCTGCCGGTTGCCCCCCTTCTTGCCGTCCATCGCCACACCGAACACGGTGACATCGGTGCCGGGGATGTCAAGGCGATAGATCTGGCTCAGACCGCCCTTGCCGGCCTTCAAGCCCTCTTCCACGGCCTTCACGGCCTCGTCATGGCTCTTGTACTCCTTCAGCTCATAGGGCTCGTCGAAATACTCCATGCCGAAGGTGTAGTGGTAACCCTCGAGATCCTTGGCCGTCAGCCCCTTCTTCGAGCCATAGTCCTTCTGCCAGCCCAGGGCCAGCTTCAGCTTGTTGGCCACCGGCTCGATGGAGCCCTTGATGTGATAGGCGTGCTTGAGATAGTAGGGATTGGCATAGCTCACCTGGATGCGGCCCTTCTTGTCCTTGGCGACGGCCACACGCCAGGGCGCGATGTAGGCGGCCCGCTTGTGGCTCTTGGCGAGCTTGATCAGGTCATCGTTGGTCACCACGATGACCTTGGCATCCGGATTGATGTCGTACTCGCCGAGGATCCGGAATCCCTGACTGGTCAGGGCCTGCTTGACCTCGCCGGCCTTGGTGTTGACATCGGTGCCCTCGGAGATCGAACCCAGGACAAACGGACGGTAGCGCTCTGCCGCCTGCGCGCCCACGGCAAACAGCATGAGCAGAAGCAGTGAGAGGAGCGAAAGCGTGACTTTTCTCATTTTGTTTACATCCTCGGAAAATGGTGTGTTGTCTGAGTAAGGTGCGTCCGCTGGACACGGATCTTTTCGCAGCCCAAACCCATCGCCGGATTACGGTAATGGGCCGGCCAACAATGGCAAAGCACCCGCGCAAAGTCAAACAGAACATCAGAAATTTCTAAATTTGACGCGCGGTCTGACGGAGCAGGTGCCGGCCAAACGCAACATCAGTCGCCCGGGCCAACAAAGCCATCCGCGTGCATCCGTTCTCGCCATGCCGCCATCGCATCCTCGCCCTGGAGCAAGTCCTGCTGGTCGAGCCCCCACTCCATGGGCCGCAATACCAGCAGCCACCCCTCGTGATAGGGGTCCTCGTTGATCAGGGCCGGACGCGCCATGGCGGCCTCGTTGACGGCCACCACCTCGCCTGCCACCGGGGTGCGCACCGGCCCCACCCACACCAGCGATTCCAGCGTGGCGCATGTGCGCCCGCGATAGATGCTCTGGCCGGGCTGGCGCGGCACGAAATCGACGAACTGCCCGGCCAGCGCCGCGGCATAGGCGGTCAGCCCCAGGCGCACGCGCTCGCCGGCGTGTTCCAGCCAGATGTTGTAGCGCGGATGGTAGTAGCGATCCTCGGGAAACTCGCAGCCCATGATGATGGCCATGCGTTGGACTCCCTGTTTCTTCGATCCGAAAAGACGAAAGCCGGCAGGATGCCGGCTTTCGGGGTGCGTACACGCGCGTTTGCGTCAGATGTACAGGCAGATGTCCGAATCGCCGGCGAACTCGAAGAAGGTAGCGGCACCACCGTACTCCACGCCGTCGATGAAGGCGGAATGATCCATGTCGAACAGGTCCACCGTCATCTGGCAGGCGACAAACTTGACATCGGCCTCCAGGCACAGCTCGCGCAGGTCCTCGAGGCTCGCCACGCCCTTGCTCGCCATCTTCTTCTTCATCATGGTGGTCATCATCGCCTCCATGCCCGGCAGCGCCAGCGCCAGGTTGGGGAACCACACGTCCATGCCCATCGGCATTGGCATGCCCGGGTTGCCCAGCGGGCTGACCTTGAGGTTGAGCCGCTTCTTCAGCAGCTGCAGACCATAGAAGGTGAAGAAGATCTGGGTCTCGTAGCCGAGTGCGGCGGCGGTAGAGGCCAGGATGAAGGGCGGGTAGGCCCAGTCGAGGGTACCCTTGGTAGCGATGATCGCGAGTTTCTTCTCTTCCATCTTGCGTTACCTGTGTTCGTGTTGGGGGAAGGGCCCGGAGCCTCAGGCCTTCTTCATCAGGAAGACGTACTTGCCGCCTTCCTCGGAAGAGGACAGCAGCTCGTTTCCGGTCTGGGTGGCAAAGGCCTCGAAGTCCTTGACCGAGCCGGGATCGGTGGCAATGATCTTCAGCACCTGGCCACTGGACATGGCGGCCAGCGCCTTCTTGGCACGCAGGATGGGCAGCGGGCAGTTCAGGCCGGATGCATCGAGTTCTTGGTCAAAATCAGCCATTTCTATGGTCTCCTCAGTAACTTGAAGGTCATCGACAGTGAGCTTTCCGTACTTCCCTGACAGCGCGACGCCGGGCCGCTCTCCTCGTAAAGTCGACCTTTATAAGTCACCGGGCAGGGAAAGGCAAGCCCGCACCGGGGATGCGGGCTTGCAAAACGGTCTTGACCCGGATTGGGGGCTCAGGCGACCTTGAGCGTCTCGCGCCCGGCAATCGGAAAGCCGGCACGGGCCCAGCCAATGATGCCGCCCTGCAGGTTGATGCAGTGCTCGCCAGCGCCATGCTGGGCCAAAAAGGCGCAAACCTGGGCCGAGCGGTTGCCACTGCGGCAATAGACGACGGTCTTCGGACCGTTGCGGAATTCCTCGATGCGCAAGGGGATCAGGTGCATGGGGATCCATTCGGCACCCTCGATCACGCCCTGGGCCACTTCGGCCTCGGTGCGGATGTCGACGAGGCGGAAGTCCTCGCCCTGCTCCATCCACTGCCTGAGGGTTGCTGCGTCGATTTCCTGAATGCCAAACATGCTCGTCGTCCATCCTGTCAATTATTAGAAAACGCTAATATTCTGACCGATCCCTGTCGACCTGTCAAACCGCCCCTGCCCCTGTGATACAGTCCTTTTCGGGTGGAACCCCGACCGGCTTTCGCCGTCTGAAGTCATCCACAAGCCCACAGCCGACATTGAACACGCCTTGAGACGCCACCTCCTGCTTGCCGCCCTGCTCCTGCCGCTTCTGGCTGCGCGCGCCGTGGGCGACACCCGGCTGCCCGACATCGGTGGTCCGGAGTCGCTGGTCCTCAGCCCGGCCCAGGAGCAGGGGCTGCAGGGCCAGATCGTGCACCAGATCCGGGCCACGCTTCCGGTGCTGGACGATGCCGAGGTCAGCGCCTACCTGCGGGCGGTCGGCTACCGGCTGCTGGCCGCTGACCCGGATGCGCGGGGCCGTTTCGTGTTTCTGGTGCTGAACGCACCGGACATCAATGCCTTTGCCGCGCCCGGCGGCGTCATCGCCGTCAACAGCGGTCTGATCCTGGCCAGTCATGACGAAAGCGAGCTGGCCGGCGTCATGGCGCACGAAATCACGCATGTCACCCAGCGCCATCTCGCGCGAAGCTACGCCCGGCAGGGTGGCATGACCCTCAAGACCGGCCTGGCCCTCCTCGCCGGCCTGATCCTGGGCGCCTACAACCCGGACATCGGGGCCGCCGCGGCCCTTTCCGGCATGGCCGCCAGCCAGCAGGCCCAGCTCGGCTATTCCCGACAGAACGAGCAGGAGGCCGACCGCATCGGTGTCCAGGTCATGGTCCAGGCCGGATACGACCCCACCGGCATGCCGCGATTCTTCGCCACCCTGGCGCGACAGAGCGGACAACAGGGCGGCAAGCTGGTGGAATACCTGATGACCCACCCCCTCACCCGATCACGACTGGCCGATACCGAGGCCCGAGCGACCCAACTGGCGCGCGGGAGACAACTGGAAACCGACCAGCCGGAATTTCACTACATCCAGGCGCGGCTGCGCGTGCTGACCGGGAAACCTGCCCGGCACATCGCCCGTTTCCGGGCACTGCAGCGCAAGCGCAAGCTGACCGCACTCGAACACTACGAACACGGTCTAGCCCTGTCGCGCGCCGGCCAGGCCCGCGCCGCCATCGGCGAATTGCGCCAGGCCGAAGCCCTCGGTGCCCCTGCGATGCCCGTGCAACTGGCCATGGCCGAGGCCTGGCTGGCCGCACGCCAGCCCGACAAGGCCCTGGACATCCTGCAACGACTCAAGGCGTTGCACCCGACGGCGCACCCGGTACGTCGCCTGCTGGCCCGTGCGATGATCGATGCCGGCAAGGCCGCCACCGCCGTGGATTTGCTGTTTGGCCTGCTGAGCACCAACGATGCCGCCCCCGAGGATCTGCGCCTGCTGTCCGTCGCCGCCAGCCGGCTGCACCGGCGCGCCCTGGCCCGTGAAGCGATGGCCGAGCGGCATTTCGCCCTGGGCGAGTACGACGAGGCCATGACCCAGATCCGCCTTGCCCTGCAGGAATCCGATGCCGATGAACTCACGCGCCGGCGCCTGTTGCGCAAACGGGCACAACTGGAAGAATGGCTCAAGGCCGAACAGCAATAGCGCCCGCACAGCAAAGCATCAGCATCTGCTTATTTTTTAATCTTTTTTCCGTGCCCCAATTCCCTTGCCAAGCGTAAAAGTTGGAGTATTCTATACCCCGTCGGACTGCAAGGTTCGGCAGCAGTAACCGATGAAGACCTGCCCGGGGAGGATGCCGGAAAGGGTAAGAAAAACAGGGCAACCTGTATAACCAAGTTGAGGAGGTAACCATGCGGAATCCCGCCAAGCTCTTGACGACAGCAGCTTCGGTGATCGCATTGTTCGGCACCATTTCGGTCGTGCCGGTCACTGCATCCGCCGAAGAGGCCAGCGTCATCGAACAGGGCAAGAAACTTGCCTTCGACCGCAAGAAGGGCAATTGTCTCGCCTGCCACCAGATTGAAGGGGGCAAGCTCGCCGGCAACATCGGCCCGCCGCTGATCGCCATGAAGGCCCGTTTCCCGGACAAGGCCAAGCTGCGCGCGCAGATCTACGACCCGCGCAAGAACAACCCCAACACCATCATGCCGCCGTTCGGGCCGCATCACATCCTGACGGATGACGAGATCGACAAGATCACCGAGTTCGTCCACAGCCTGTAACCATTGGGAGTAGCACAAGACATGAACACCAAGCGCAGACTGTTTCTGAAGGGTTCCATGGCGGCCGGTGCGGCCGGCGTGGCCATGAGCGCGGGCCTGCTGACCCCTGGCATGGTGCTGGCGGCCTGGAACGAGGGTGCCTTCAAGGCCAAGAGCGTGGACGAGGCGCTGTCGGCCCTGATGGGCAGCAGCAGCACTGAAGCCGGCAAGATCAAGATCAAGGCCCCGGACATCGCCGAGAACGGCGCCGTGGTGCCGGTGACGGTCTCCACCGACATGGGCGGTGTGGACACCATTGCCATTCTGGCCTCCAACAACCCGACCCCGCTGACCTCCAGCTACGAGCTGGGTGAAGGCGCCCTGCCCTATGTCTCGACCCGCATCAAGATGGGCAAGACGGGCAAGGTGATTGCCGTGGTGAAGTCGGGCGGCAAGCTGTACAGCGCGTCGAAAGAGGTGAAGGTCACCATTGGTGGCTGTGGCGGTTGATCGGGAGGCATTAGAGATGGCAAAGACAATCAAGGTAAGGGCCCGCGCGAAGGACGGCGTGGTGACGGTGAAGATGCTGATCAGCCACCCGATGGAGTCGGGTCGTCGCAAGAACAAGAAGACGGGCAAGCTGATTCCGGCGCATTTCATCCAGGAGGTGGTGACCGAGCACAATGGCAACAAGGTGCTGGTGGCCAACTGGAGTGGTGCGATTTCGAAGAATCCGTACCTGTCGTTCAAGTTCAAGGGCGGCGCAGCGGGCGACAGCCTGAAGATCAGCTGGGTGGACAATCAGGGCAAGTCCGATTCCACCACGGCAAAGATCAAGTAACCGTTTCACGAGGAAGGATGAGTCAATGAAAAAGATTGCACTGTTGGCCACGGCCATCCTCACGGTGGGCATCGCGCCGATCGCGGCGCAGGCCACTCCGGAGGATGACCTCAAGGCGTTCCGCGCCTACTTCAAGAAGCGCTTCCCGAACACCCCATTCGAGGAGTTTGCCAATGGCAACTATGCCAAGGGCATCGCACCCGAAGACAAGCGGAACCAGTGGCTCGAGGCGGAAGAGTTCCCGCCCTATGAGCTCCCGCTCGAAAAGGGCAAGACCCTGTTCAACACCCCGTTCAAGAACGGCAAGACCTATGCCAGCTGCTTCAAGAACGGCGGCAAGGGCATCCGTCAGTACTATCCGTACTACGATCCCAAGACCAAGCAGGTCAAGACCCTGGAGCAGGAAATCAACGAGTGCCGCGTAAAGAACGGCGAAAAACCCCTGAAGTGGAAAAAGGGTGACATCGCCGCCATCTCTGCCTACATGGCCTACACTTCCCGCGGCAAGCCGTTGAGCATCAAGGTGCCCAACGATCCGGATGCGCTCGCCTGGTACGAGCGTGGCAAGCACCACTTCTATGCCAAGCGTGGCCAGCTCAACATGGCCTGCGCGGACTGCCACATGTACAACGCCGGCAACCGCATCCGTGCCGATCTGCTGAGCCCGGCGCTGGGCCATCCCACCGGCTTCCCGGTGTATCGCGCCAAGTGGGGCTCGCTGGGCACCATGCATCGTCGCTTTGGTGGCTGCAACAAGCAGGTCCGCGCCAAGCCGTTCAAGGCACAGAGTGACGAGTACAAGGCACTGGAGTACTTCCTCAACTACATGAGCAATGGCCTCGCGGTCAACGCGCCCAGTTACCGTCAGTAACGGGCATGCCCAAAGGCCATTAACAAAACAGGCCCGGCGTTCGCGCCGGGCCGTTTTCTGCTCCGGGGTTGCTGCACAAAGGATGACTGATCAAAACACAAGCTACCTGGAGGTATTACACACATGAGTCTGTCGCGCCGCGAATTTCTGCAGGTCCTGGCCACTGCCAGTGCCGCAGGTTTCACCCTCACGGGTTGTGACAATTCACAGCCCAGCAGCACCGCTGCCGGTGTCAAACCCAAGAAGACCCCGAACAATCCCTACGAGCTGCCGCCGTTCGGCAATGTCTCCCTGTTGCACTACACTGATTGCCATGCGCAGCTGATGCCCATCTACTTCCGCGAGCCCCAGGTCAATCTGGGCATCGGGCAGATGAAGGGCCGTCCGCCGCATCTGGTGGGCCACCACTTCCTCAAGTACTACGGCATCGAGCCCGGCACCCGCGAGGCCCATGCCTTCACCTATCTCGACTTCCCAGAGCTGGCACGCAAGTACGGCAAGGTTGGCGGCTTTGCGCATCTGGCCACCCTGGTCAAGCACATCCGCGCCCAGCGTCCTGGCGCCCTGCTTCTGGACGGCGGAGACACCTGGCAGGGCTCCGGCACCTCGCTGTGGACCAATGCCCAGGACATGGTCGATGCCCAGATCCAGCTCGGCATCGATGTCATGACGCCGCACTGGGAGATGACCTTCGGTGCCGACCGCGTGCAGGAGATCGTCAACAAGGACTTTGCCAAGGCCGGTATCGACTTCGTGGCGCAGAACATCGTCTGGAACGACGAGAACTTCGACCTCGAGGGCGAGCGTGTCTTCAAGCCCTACACCATCCGCGAGATCAATGGCATTCCGGTTGCCATCGTTGGCCAGGCCTTCCCCTACACCCCGATCGCCAACCCGCGCCACCTGATCTCGGCCTGGAGTTTCGGCATCAACGACGAGGCCATGCAGGAAGTGGTCGACGAGGCCCGCGCCAAGGGCGCCCAGGTGGTCGTGGTGCTCTCGCACAACGGCATGGACGTGGATCTGAAGATGGCCAGCCGCGTCACCGGCATCGATGCCATCATGGGCGGCCATACCCACGATGCGGTGCCCAAGCCGGTCCTGGTGGATAACGCTGGCGGCAAGACGCTGGTGACCAATGCCGGCTCCAACGGCAAGTTCCTCGGCGTTCTGGACCTCGATGTCAAGAACGGCAAGGTGGCCGGCTTCAAGTACAGCCTGCTGCCGGTGTTCTCCAACCTCATCGAACCGGATCCGGCCATGCAGAAGCTGGTGGAGAAGATCCGCGCCCCGTATGCCGACAAGCTGGGTGAGGAGCTGGCCGTCACCGACGACACGCTGTACCGTCGCGGCAACTTCAATGGCACCTTCGACCAGGTCATCGTCGATGCCCTGCTGGAGGTCATGGGTGCCGAGATCGCCTTCTCGCCCGGCTTCCGCTGGGGCGTGAGCGTGCTTCCGGGCGAGGCCATCACGGTGGATCACGTGATGACCCAGACCGCCATCACCTACCCCAATGTCACCCTCAACGCCATGACCGGCGAGAACATCAAGAACATTCTCGAGGACGTGGCCGACAACCTGTTCAACAAGGATCCGTACTACCAGCAGGGTGGCGACATGGTGCGCGTCGGTGGCCTCAAGTATGCCATCGACCCCAACAAGGACTTCGGCAACCGCATCTCCGACATGACCCTGAACGGCAAGCCGATCGAGGCGGGCAAGAAGTACGCCGTTGCCGGCTGGGCCAGCGTGCAGGAGACGCCCATGGGCGACAGCGGAAAGCCGATCTGGGACGTGGTGATGGAATACCTGCGCAACAAGAAGACCATCAAGGTCAACGACCTCAACATCCCCAAACTCAAGGGGGTGGAAGGCAACCCGGGAATCGAACTGTAGAGACCTCCTCAACCCCGGGTCTTACCGAGCCCCGCCGAAAGGCGGGGTTTTTTTGTGCCCGCACACAAGGGGGCGCCTATCGGGAGGGGCGAGGATTCGATTATCATTGCCGCCATGAAGATACACCTCAAGGCACTGGGCTGCCGCCTCAACGAAGCGGAACTGGAAACCTGGGCGCGCGAGTTCGCACGGCTCGGCCACCGCGTGGTGGGCGAGGACGAGCCCGCGGACCTGGTGGTGCTCAACACCTGCGCCGTCACCGGCGAGGCGGCCAGAAAGTCGCGCAACCTCATCAAGCGGCTGCACCGGGGCAATCCCGGGGCGCGCCTGGTGGTGAGCGGCTGTCATGCCACCCTCTCCCCCGAACAGGTGGCCGACACCCTGGGCGTCGATCTGGTCATCCCCAACACCGACAAGGAGGCGCTGGTCGACCGCGCTCTGGAGGGCATGGAACAGCCCCAGATGCCCCTGATGGCCACCGAGCCGGGCGAGGTGGCCCTGTTCGCGCGGGGCCGGCAACGGGCCTTCGTCAAGGTACAGGACGGCTGCCGCTATCGCTGCACCTTCTGCATCGTCACCCGTGCCCGGGGCGAGGAACGCAGCCGCCCGCTGGCCGACATCGTGGACGAGGTCAATGCGCTGCACGACGAGGGGGTTCAGGAAATCGTCCTCACCGGCGTCCATGTCGGGGGCTACGGCAGCGACATCGACTGCGATCTGGCCACTCTGGTGCGCACCCTGCTCCGGGACACCGACATGCCGCGCATCCGCTTCGCCTCGGTGGAACCCTGGGATCTGCCACCGGGCTTCTTCGGCCTGTTCGAGGATCCGCGGCTCATGCCGCACATGCACCTGCCCCTGCAGAGCGGGTCGGACCACATCCTGCGGCGCATGGCCCGGCGCTGCAAGACGGCGCAGTTCCGTGAACTGGTTCGGTCGGCACGATCGGCCGTGCCGGACTTCAATGTCACCACCGACATCATCTGTGGCTTCCCCGGGGAGACGGAGGACGACTGGCGGCAGACCCTCGACTTCGTCGAGGAGATCGGGTTCGGCCACATCCATGCCTTCACCTACTCGCCGCGCGAGGGTACGAAGGCGGCCACCCTGCCCGGCCAGATCCCGCTCGCCGAGCGCAAGCGGCGCACCCGCGAACTGGTAGCGCTGGCCAGCCGCCTGAAACGGGAGGCCATGCAGGCACAGGCCGGGAACCGCACGGAGGTGTTGTGGGAGCGTCCGTTCGTCGATGAGGCGGGTTGCGCCTGGATGCAGGGCTACACGCGAAACTATTTCCGCATTCGTGCGCTGCCCGGCGATCGTTCTGCCGAAAACAGGATCGAGCGCGTGGAGATCACCGGCACAGCAGAAGAGGCGCTGGAAGGCCGGGTCATCGGGTAATCAAGGGGGAAAGATGGTGGGTCGTGCAGGATTCGAACCTGCGACCATCGCATTAAAAGTGCGGTGCTCTACCAACTGAGCTAACGACCCACGCGAAGCCCGGTATTTTACTGTCTCTTTGGCAAAACTCAAGGGGTGCGCCGGCAAAAATCCGCCGGCACACCCGTCGCCCGAGACCTCAGACCGCCTCCAGCTTGCGCAGGCTGTTGGGCACCAGCCTGAGGTCGGCCAGTGCAGCCACCAGGGCCTTGCCGAAGGTAGCCTCCTCCTCGTACACCAGCCTGTAGTACTCGACCTTCATGGTCAGGGCGCTGCCGAGCACGATGCTGCCCAGGGTAAGGAACGAACCCAGCGCCAGGGTGGAAACCCCGGTAATCCCCTGACCAAAGGTGCAACCCATGCCCAGCACGCCACCGATGCCCATCAGGCAGCCGCCGATGGCATGGCGCAGGAAGTCCTTGCCGGAGCTGAACCACTCGATGCGGAACTTGCGGAACACGATGGCATAGACGAACGAGCCGACCAGCACGCCGGCTGCCGCCATCATGCCGAAGCTCACCAGCCAGCTGGCAAAGGCGCCATCGGCCCAGTGGATGAGGTCGCCGGAGGGCGACACGAAGGTATAGGACTGCGCCGCCACATGCAGCGGGGGCTGATCCATGAACTCGGCCTCTTCCATCCAGGTCTGGCCCATGGGGCCGGCGGTCACATACCAGCCACCGACGATGGCCAGGCCCACCACGGCCCCGCCCAGCACATTGTCGAAACGGCTGCGGAAGTCGGGCGAGCGGAAGGCCCAGGCCAGCAGCAGCAGGGCCAGCACGCCACCGACCACATAGCGCACCGGCATGGCGTTCTCGACACCGAACAGGCCGGCCAGCAGATCGTCGATGCTCTGGCTGTGGATGCCATGGGCACCCAGATCGACGAACAGCGGCTGCATCCAGGGCAGGAACACCTTGCCCATGAAGTTGGTGTACATCATCAG